>JACPFR010000016.1 GCA_016182905.1 Elusimicrobiota bacterium | reverse complement strand
CTAGGAGCCTGAGCAATTAGTCGGGCCGCCACACTGCAGCGGCATTTGCCCCCCAACGGAATGGCCGCCCCCGCGGGGGGCGGCCAGGATCGTCGCCTTCGGCGCCGATCTGAGAAAGGGCTGCTCACCGATTGGGTTCGCACGCCATTTCTCCGTCGGGGACGCGTTTGTCCGTCGACGAGGAATTCCGTAGGCTTTGTTCATGTTCCGACCCTACGACCAGAAGCAAGCGTTCCTGCTGCCGCCTTCGTTGAGCGAGTTCCTGGACCAAGATCATCCGGCGCACGTGATCAACGACATCGTTGATCGGCTGGATTTGTCACGCCTTGAGAACCGCTACGGCAACCTGGGACAGCCCGCGTACCACCCGCGGATGATGGTGAAGGTGATCCTCTATGGATTCACGGCGGGCGTCTTCAGTTCTCGAAAACTGCAGCGCGCCAGCCAGGAGAACCTGGCGTTCAAGTTCCTGGCCGGGATGGAGACGCCCGCGTTCAAGACGTTCATCGAGTTCCGACGGCGGCACCGTTCGGACATGAAGAGCGTGTTCGTACAGACAGTCAAGCTTGCGAAGGAACTGGGACTGGCACGCTTGGGGGCGGTGGCGCTGGACGGCTGCAAGATCGACGCGGATACCTCGAAGCACAAGGCGATGAGTTATGGGCGGATGATCGAGGAGGAACGCAAGCTCAAGGCCGAGATCGAGGGGCTGATCAAGCGGGCGGAGGCGACGGACGCGAGCGAAGACAAGACGCACGGCTCGGACGACGACGGTTACCGTCTGTCGAAGGAGCTGTCGCGGCGGGAGGATCGTCTGGCCAGGATCGAAGAGGCGAAAGCGGCGCTTGAGGAGCGCGAAGGCCGCGATCACCCCGGTGAGGAGATCGACCCGAAGAAGCAGATATCATTCGCGGATCACGACGCGCGCTGCCACGCCAAGCCCGGCGAGGGCGCGCGCTACATCTACAACGCCCAGGCCGCCGTCGACATGGACAGCCAGATCATCGTCGAGAACCACCTTGAGGATTCGGTGCAGGACGCGAGCGCGGTCAAGCCCGCGCTGGAGAATATGGAGCGGGATTTGGGCGCGGCTCCCGAGAAGTTGGTCGCCGACGCGGGCTACGCCAACAAGGGCACGCTTGATAGCTGCCGCGACCACGAAGTCGTGCCCGTATGCGCGACGGGGCGGGAAGGCAAGGAGTCATCGGCGAGCAAGATAAACACGATGACTTATGATAGCGAGCAGGACCGCTTCACCTGCCCGCACGGTCAGGTCTTCGAGTTCCGCCAAGAGAATCCCAAGGATGGACGGCGCAGCTATCACAGCAAGGCGGTGGTGACCTGCGCCTGTGGCCATGAAAAGCTCAAGGACGGCCGGGCGGCCCTAAGAGTTTATCCAAGCCAATTCGCTAAGCGCGAGTTGCAGCGGATCATGACGGAGCCGGGCAATCGAGACGTCTACCGTAGGCGCAAATGCACGGTCGAGCCGGTGTTCGGGCAGATTCAAGTCGGGATGGGATTTCGACGCTTCTTCTACCGGGGCCATGCGAACACCGGAAGCGAATGGAACTTGGTGTGTGCCGCCTTCAACGTCAAGAAGATAGCGGCGACGATGAGGCGCAGGGCGGGGCCCTGGGGACGCTTCTGGGCCCAAGCGGGCCGCTGCGTTCATTTATTGCGGCTTTGGATTGGACGAACGGCGCTTTACGATGCGCCGATGCTGCAGTACATTTAAGATCGGCGCCGAAGGCGACGATCCTGGCCGCCCCCCGCGGGGGCGGCCATTCCGTTGGGGGGCAATGCCGTTGAAGCCTTTAAATCCGACTACTTGCTCACGTTCCTAGGGGAGGCTCAGCGGCCGGCGCGGAGCGCGGCCATCGCCGGCGTGTCGCCGGGGAGCGGACCCGCTTCGGCCACGGTCTTGCGCAGCGAATCGAAGGCCGCAGGCTTCGTCGGACCGGCCAGCAAAGTCTTCGCCTTCCAGAGCGCGTACTCGACGATGAGCGACGGCGCCGTCGCGGGGCCGTACTTGCGCACGGCGTTGAGGAAGACGATCATCGTGCTGAGCACGCGCAGGCGCATGAACGGCTCCGGATGGAGGATCGGGATCAGGAAGAACTTCCGCATCCGGACCAGGCGGAGGATCGAGGGGTAGTCGTCGAGCCGGAACCGCGCGCGGTCCTTGTGCGCGTGCAAGGTGTCGGCCGTCGCGCTGCTCTCGAGGACGGCCTCCTTGTCGGTCTTGCCGCCGCCCTCGACGAGCCGGGCGGGCGCGGCGAAGTAGCCGGAGTCGCCGGGCTTGCCGTCCTGGCGGGGCTCCTCGAACAGGGCGGACTTGGCCAGGATGCGGCGGTAGGCGTCCGGGCCGAACTTCTTGATGAAGGCGAAGCGGCCGACGCTCTGCAGGTCGTAGTGCCAGCGCTCGAGCGTCAGGCGCGGGAAGCCGGTGAAGTTGATCGCCGTCTCGCCGTCGCGCGCGTCGCGATCGGAGATCTTGATCAGGTAGGCCTCCTCGTCGTCGAGCGAGCGGCCGATGAGGCCGCGGCTGCGCCCGGCCTCGTAGAGCGGGGTGCCCGGCAGCGCCTGCGCGAAGTTGACGCTGACGTTGTTCGGGTCCCAATCGGGGGAGAGCGTCGCGGAGTAGGCGAGGAAGTCGGCGGTCTCGGCGATGGTCTCGTGGCATTCGCCGGGCATGCCCACGATGAGCTGGATGGTGGTGCTGACGGACTTCTCGACCATCCACTTCATCGCGTTGCGGTTCTGCTCGGCGGTGGTCTTCTTCTCCATCACGTCGAGCATCTTCTGGCTGCCGCTCTCCATGCCGTAGAAGATCGTCACGCAGCCGGCGTCCTTCATGCGGTCGATCCACTCCGGGTCGATGCAGTTGACGCGCATGCCGCCGACGCGCCACAGGACCCCGCGCTTCTTGACCTCGGCGCAGAACTCCCCGAGCCAGCGCTTGTCGGTGCCGAAGTTCTCGTCGCCCATGCGCACGAAGCCCACGTTGTAGCGGGCGATCAGGTCGTCGAGGCGCTGCATCAGCACCGGCACCGGGATGTAGCGGATGCCCTTGTCCCAGCGGTGGCAGAAGGTGCAGCGCGCGACGCAGCCCTTGCAGGTGTTGAGCATCACCGTGCGCTTGCCCAGGCGCTTGATCTCCATGATGCGCGGGTCCTCGCGGTCGGTGACGGCGAGCTTGCCGGACTTCGCGGCGGGCGTGATGAAGTAGTCGAGCTGGTCGAGCTTCTCCATGATCGTCCAGTCGATCTCGTAGAGCTCCTCGGCCTTGAGGGCCTCGGCGTAGGGCGTGACGACGATCGCACCCTTGGAGTCGAGGTAGGAGAGGCCTTTGACGTAGCCGTACTCGTCCCGGGACGGGTCCTGGACCCAGGCGCGGACGAAGTCGACGGCCGTGCGCTCGCCCTCGCCGGTGCAGATGAAGTCGACGCCGGTGCGGTTGAGGAGGATCTCGGCGGAGGTGCCCATGTTGCCGCCGAGCAGGATGGTGACGCCCGGCAGGCGGCTCTTGACGGCCAAGGTGAGCTTCTTCGTGTACTCGTAGGCCGTGGAGACGACCGCGCTGACGGCGAGGATGTCGGGGCGGCGCTCGACGATGTGCGCGACGGCCTCGTCGAAGGACGGCCGCGTCAGGTCGATGTTGTAGAACTCGACGCCCGTGAAGCCCGCCCTCTGGAGCGCGCTGATCACCGACAGGCTGCCCACGGGCGGGTAGTCGGTCGGGACCGGGCGGATGGGCGTCGTGCAGAAGACGATGCGGGGCTGGGCGGGGCGGGCCATCGTCTCATTATACCAAAATAGGCGGACCCTCCCCCGACGGGAAATACGTATAATCAGCCGTCGTGAAACGCGCCATCGCCGTCGTCACGGGCAGCCGGGCCGAGTACGGCATCCTGCGTCCCCTCCTGCGCCTGCTGGCGAGGGACCGGCGCGTGGAGCTGCGCCTGCTCGTCACCGGCGCCCACCTGCGCCCCGAGTTCGGCTCCACCGTCCGCGAGATCCGGCGCGACGGCTTCCGCCCGGCGGCGCTCGTGCCCATACTGGACGGCGGACGCCTCGACGCGCGCGCCGTGGCCCGCGCCACGGCACGGGCCGTCGACGGCTTCTCCCGCGTCTTCGCGCGCTCCGCGCCCGACCTGCTCGTGCTCATCGGCGACCGCTACGAGACCCTCGGCGCGGCGACGGCGGCGCTGGCCCACCGCGTCCCCGTGGCCCACATCTCCGGCGGCAAGACCACCGTGGGCGTCATCGACGAGTCCATCCGCCACGCGGTGACCAAGCTCAGCCACTACCACTTCACGCACAACGAGGAGTTCCGCCGCCGCCTGCTGCGCATGGGCGAGCTCCCGGCGCGCGTGTTCACCTACGGCTCGCCCCTCGTCGACGAGATCGTCTCGACGAAGGCGTCCTCCCGGGCGGCGACCTTGCGCGCCTGCGGCCTGACGGGGCTCGGCCGCTACCTCGTCGTCGCCGTGCACCCGGAGACGCTGTCCGCGGTCCCCGCGGGCCGCGCCGCCGCCGAGGTCCTGGGCGGCGCCGCGCGCTCCGGCCTCGACCTCGTCCTGACCTACCCCGGCGCCGAGGCCGGCAGCGGGGAGATCGCGGCCGTGCTCAAGTCCTTCGCCGCGAAGCGCGGCGCGCGCCTGCTGCGCTCCCTGCCGCGCGCGCTGTTCCTCGACCTGCTCCGGCATTCGGAGGCCCTCGTCGGGAACTCCTCCGCGGGGATCACCGACGCGCCCTCCCTCGGCCTTCCGGCCGTCAACGCGGGCGGGCGCCAGGACGGCATGCTCAAGGCGGCCAACGTGATCGACTGCGCGGCCACGGCTCCCGCCGTCGCCCGCGCCGTCGCGCGCGCGCTGACCCCGGCCTTCCGGGCCCGCGCGCGCAAGGCCCGCAACCCGTACGGAGACGGGCGCGCCGTGCCGCGCATCGCGCGCGCGCTGGCGACCCTCCCGCTCGGCCCCGGCGTCGTCCGCAAGCCTTTCTACGATCCCCGGGGGACGCGATGAAGATCGACGCCGCCGTCGGCGCCTCGCCGACCTTGGCCTGGGCCGCGAAGGTCGCGGAGCTGCGCCGAGCGGGACGCCCCATCGTCTCGCTCGGCCTCGGCGAGCCCGATTTCCCGACGCCTCCGCACGTCGTCGATGCCGCGGCCAAGGCGCTGCGGGACGGCTTCACCACCTACTCCGCCGGCGCCGGCCTGCCCGAGCTGCGCGAGGCCGTCGCGCGCAAGCTGTCCCGCGACAACGGCGTCGCCGCCGAGGCCGGCGAGGTCGTCATCGTGCCCGGCGCCAAGAACGCGCTCTTCCTCGCCGCCGCCGCCGTGCTCGAGCCCGGCGACGAGGCCGTGCACCTGACGCCCGGCTACGTCAGCAACCTGCCCATCCTCAAGCTCGCCGAGCCGTCCTGCCGCGCCGTCGAGGTCGCCCTGCGCGGTCCCGCCTTCGACCTCGACCTGGAGCGGCTCGAGGCGGCGGTCGGGGAGAAGACGCGCCTGCTCCTGCTCAACTACCCGAACAACCCCACCGGCCGCCGGCCCTCGGCCGCGGAGGCCGCGGGCCTGCTGTCGCTCATCCGGCGCCGGCCCAAGCTCATCGTCGTCTCCGACGAGATCTACGAGCGGCTCCCGCTCGGCGGCGGGACCCCGTTCTCCCCCGCCGCCGCCGCGGACATCCGCGAGCGCGTCGTCACCGTCAACGGCTTCAGCAAGTCGTACGCGATGACCGGCTGGCGGATCGGCTACGCCCACGCCGCCGCGCCGCTGGCGAAGAAGATCTCCCTGATCCATCAGCAGATCAACACGCACACCGCGACCTTCATCCAGAAGGCGGCCGTCGCCGCGCTCGAGGGGCCCCACGACCATCTCGACGCCTTCGTCTCGCGCCTGAAGACGAACAAGGCGCGCTACGAGCGCTTCCTCCGCGAGACGCCGGCCTGCCGCGGCTCCTCGCCCGAGGGAGGCTTCTTCGCCTTCGTCGACGTCTCCGCCGCGCGGCTGGCCTCCGACGCCTTCGCGGCGGCCCTGCTCGAGGAGACCGGCGTCGCGGTCCTGCCCGGCCTGTCCTTCGGCGCGGGCTTCGACGCCTACTGCCGCCTGTCGCTCGCCGTGCCCGAGGACGCGTTCTCGGCGGCCCTCGACCGGCTCGCGGAGTTCGTCGCCCGCAAGGCGGCCGCGTGAGCCGCCCCCTGCGCGTCGTCGCGCTCAAGCCCTTCTTCCCCGCCGACCTCGCCTTCCTGCGCGAGGGCCTCGGCGCGAGCGCCGAGCTCGTCGTCCCGGCCGCCTTCGACCCCGCGACCCTGCGCGGCGCCGTGCGCGGCGCCGACGTGCTGCTCGGCGGCGCCGTGTCCGAGGATATACTCGACGCGGCGAAAGGCTTCCGCCTGCTCCAGGTCCCGTGGACGGGCGTGGACGGCCTCGACCTCCCCCTGCTCGCGCGCCGGGGCGTCGTCGTCTGCAACTCCCACAGCTCCGCGCCCGTCGTCGCCGAGTTCGCCGTCGCCCTGCTGCTCGCCGCGCTGAAGGGCCTCCCGCTGCACGACCGCCGCCTGCGCGAGGGCGACTGGATGCGTCCCGGCCCCGGCGGAGACTTCCGCCCTCCGCGGACCTTGGCCGGCGGCGTCGTCGCCTGCCTCGGCGCCGGCGCGATCGCGCGCGCGACGGCGTCCCTGCTGTCGGGCTTCGGCGCGCGGCTGGTCGCCGTCGCCTCGCGCCGCCGCGCCGAGCCCGCGCCCTGGGCCGAGGTGCGGGGCCCCGAGGGCCTCGACGCCGCGCTCGCCGAGTGCGACGCGCTGATCGTCGCCGCCCCTCTGACGAAGGCGACCGCCGGCCTGCTCGACGCCCGGCGGCTGGCGCTCCTGAAGCCGGCGGCCGTCCTCGTCAACGTCGCCCGCGCCGAGATCATCGAGGAGGGAGCGCTCTTCGAGGCTCTGAAGTCCGGACGGCTCGGCGCCGCGGCGCTGGACCCGTGGCGCGAGCAGCCCAAGGCCGGCGCGAAGGCGTTCCCTTCGCCGCGCTTCCCCTTCCACGAGCTGCCGAACGCCGTGCTCTCGCCGCACCGGGCCGGCTTCGACGCCGGCCGCCTGCCGCACCTCGCCGACGCCGTGGCGAACATCCGCGCCCTCGCCGAGGGGTGCCCGCCGGCCAACCGCGTCGACCCCGAGGCCGGCTACTAGGAGCCCATGACCGCCCCCTTCAACGTCCTGCTCACCTGCGCCGGCCGCCGCAACTACCTCGTCGACTGGTTCCAGGCCGCGCTCGCCGGCGCGGGCGAGGTCCTCGTCGCCGACGCCTCGGAGCACGCGCCGTCGATGATCGAGGCGCGCGGGAAGGGCTCCCTCCTGCCGCCCGTCTCGGAGCCCGGCTACTTCGACCGCCTGCTCGGGCTCTGCCGCGAGCGGGACGCGCGCATGCTCGTCTCGCTCAACGACTTCGAGCTCCCGGGGCTGGCGCGGGAGGCCGCGCGTTTCCGCGACGCGGGCGTGACCCCGGTCGTCTCCGACCCGGAGACCGTCGACCTCTGCTTCGACAAATGGCGCACCTTCGAGCGCCTGCGCGCGCTCGGCGTGCCCGTCCCGGAGACCCGCCTGGGCCTCGCGGCGGCCCGCGAGGCCCTGCGGGCCGGGCTCCTGCGCTTCCCGCTCGTCGTCAAGCCGCGCTGGGGCACCGCCTCCGTCGGCGTCGAGCTCGTCGCCGACGAGGCGGACCTCGAGGCGGCCTACGCCTGGACGGCGCGCAAGATCGGGAGCCTCGGCGTCGGGCGCGTCGGCGGCGCGGGCCCCGACGAGAAGATCGTCGTCCAGCAGGCGCTCCAAGGCCAGGAGTACGGGCTCGACATCGTCAACGACCTCGCCGGCGAGCACCGCACCGTGATCGTCAAGCGCAAGCTGTCGATGCGCGCCGGCGAGACCGACCGGGCCGTCGTCGAGCCGCACGCGGGGCTCTCCGCGCTCGCCGCGACCGTCGCGCGCGCGCTGCGGCCGCGCGGGCTCATGGACGCCGACGCCTTCGTCACCCCCAGCGGCCCCGTGATCCTCGAGCTCAACCCGCGCTTCGGCGGCGGCTACCCCTTCTCCCACGCGGCGGGCGCCGACGTCCCCGCGGCGCTGCTGGCCTGGGCGCGAGGCCTGGAGGCGCGCCCCGAATGGCTGACCGCCCGGGCGGGGACGATCTCCGCCAAGTGCGACCGCCTGGTCACGGCCGAGGCCGCCTCAAATGGTAAAATCCGCTGACATGGGTTCGAGAAAAAAAGGCTCGTCGCTGTCCGAGATCCGCCGCGTCGTCGCCCTGGAGGCGAAGGCGCTGACGCAGGTGCTGGCCTCGCTCGACGCGCGCTGGGACCGGGCCGTGGAGCGCCTGGCGTCCTGCCGCGGCAAGGTGATCCTGACCGGCGTCGGCAAGTCGGGGCTCGTCGCGCAGAAGGTCGCGGCGACCTTCTCCTCCACCGGCACGCCCGCGATCTTCCTCGACCCGGGCGAGGCCATGCACGGCGGCCTCGGCGTCGCGCAGAAGGGAGACCTCGTGCTCGCCATCGCCAAGTCCGGCGAGTCCGACGAGCTCAACGCCCTGCTGCCCGTCCTGCGCGCCCGCAGGATCCCCCTCATCGCCCTGACCGCCAACCCGCGCTCGACCCTGGCCCGCGCCGCGGACATCATCCTCTATTCTCCGGTCGAGGCCGAGGCCTGCCCTCTCGACCTCGCGCCGACGACGAGCACGACGGTCGCGCTGGTGCTGGGCGACGCGCTCGCCGTCGCGCTGATGAAGCGGCGCGGCTTCACCGCGGAGCGCTTCGCCGCCAACCACCCCGCCGGGCGGCTGGGCAAGCGGCTGACCTTGCGGGTGCGCGACGTGATGCGCTCCGGCGCCGACAACCCGGTCGTGCGGCTGACGACGACGCCCGCCGAGCTGCTTTCCACCATCACGCGCCTGCAGGCCGGGGCGGCCTCGGTCGTCGACGGCAAGGGCCGCTTCCTCGGGCTGGTCACCGACTTCGACATCCGCCGCTCCATCGCCGCGGGCGGGGACTTCTTCAAGAAGCCCCTGGCCTCCGTGATGAACCCCCGGCCGACGACGATCGCCCCCGACGCGCTCGCCGCCGAGGCCGTCGAGGTCATGGAGGACCGGCGCACCCCCTTCAACGTCCTGCCCGTCGTCGACCGCAAGGGCCGCTCCGTGGGGCTCATCCAGATCCACGACCTGCGGGCCCGGGGGTTGTAGTGGGCGCGGCGACGAGCCTCCTGCGCCGCGCCGTCGACTCGGGCCGCGAGGTGTGGCGGCTCGACAACGGCCTCGTGCGCGCCGATATCCTGCCCGGCTTCGGCGGCCGCGTCTGGACCTTGACCGACGTGGCCCGCGGGGTCGACTGGGTCTGGAAGAGCCCGAAGGTCGCCCTGGCCGTGCCCGCGCCCGGCGCGTCCTACGACGATTCCTGGGCCGGCGGCTGGGAGGAGCTGTTCCCCAACGACGCCCCCGGCGATTTCGACGGCCGGACCTTGCCCGACCACGGCGAGTGGTGGAGCCGCGCCTGGACGGCCGACGTCCTCGAGGACACCGCGCACCGCGCCGAGGTCCGCCTGCGCCTGGAGACCAGGTCGGCGAAGGCGTCCTGCGAGAAGATCGTCGGCCTCGACGCCGGCGCCAGGAGCCTGCGCGTGCGCTACCGGATCGAGAACCGGGAGAAGACGCCCCTGCGCTTCATGCTCAAGCAGCACCTCGCCGCGGCCGTGCGCCCCGGCGACCGGCTGGAGCTCCCCGGCGGGACGGTGCACCGCGTCGACCCCTCGTTCTCCACCCTCGTCAAGGCCTCCCCCGCGCCCTGGCCCGCGGAGTTCGTCCTGCCGCCCGCCGGCAAGGACAAGGAGTTCGTCTATGTCGCCGACCTGCCCGAGGGCTGGGCGGGGATCCGGCGCCCGGACGGCGCGGCCCTGCGCATGAGCTTCGACCTGAAGGCCTTCCCGCATTGCTGGTTCTTCATGGACCTCGGCGGCTGGCGCGGCCACTACACCGTCGTCGTCGAGCCGTGCACGAACTGGCCAAAGGACCTGGCCGAGGCCGCCGCCGCCGGACGCTGCGCGGTCCTGCCTCCGGGCGGCGTGTTCGAGACCGCGGTGGAGGCCGCGCTGTCATGAAGGCCGTCGCCATCCTCCCCGCCCGCATGGGCTCCTCCCGCTTCCCGGGCAAGCCGCTGGCCCGTCTGCTGGGCAAGCCGATGATCCAGCACGTCTACGAGCGCGTCGCGAGGGCGAAGGGCCTCGCCGAGGTGCTCGTCGCGACCTGCGACGCCGAGATCGCCGGCGTCTGCCGCTCCTTCGGCGCCCGCGCGATCATGACCTCCGACAAGCACGAGCGCGCCTCCGACCGCATCGCCGAGGCCGCGGAGTCCGTGAAGGCGGACGTCTACGTCATGGTGCAGGGCGACGAGCCGATGACCGTCCCCGAGATGATCGACGAGGCGCTGGCGCCTTTCTCCGACCCGTCCGTCGCCTGCGTCAACCTCGCGGGGCGCATCGAGACCGAGGCCGAGTTCGACGACCGCAACTGCATCAAGGTCGTCATGGACCTCCGCGGCGACGCGCTGTGCTTCTCGCGCGAGCCGATCCCGACCCGCCGCATCGGCCCGTGGGGCTCGTTCCCCGCGTGGAAGCAGGTCTGCGTGATCCCCTTCCGCGCCGACGCGCTCGCGCGGTTCGCGGCGCTGGCCCCGACCCCTCTCGAGAAGGCCGAATCGGTGGATATGATGCGGTTCCTCGAGCATGGAGTGAAGGTCCGCATGGTCCCGACCCGGCACGCGTCCCACGCCGTCGACACGCCGGCCGACCTGGCGCGCGTCGAGGCGCTGATGAGGGCGGGCGCGTGAGCAAGCCCAAGGTCCTCGTCTCCGCGCCGTATGCGATGCCCGTGATCGGCCGCTTCAAGGCCGAGCTCGAGGCCGCGGGCTGCGAGGTGGTCGTCGCGACGGTCAAGGAGCGCCTCGAGGAGGATGCCCTGCTCGCCGTCATCGGCGACGTCGACGGCCTGATCTGCGGCGACGACCGCGTGACCGCGAAGGTCCTCGCCGCCGCGCCGAGGCTCAAGGTGATCTCGAAGTGGGGCACCGGCGTCGACTCGATCGACCGGGCCGCCTGCGCCGCGCGCGGCGTCGCGGTGCGCAACACGCCCAACGCTTTCACCGAGCCCGTCGCCGACACCGTGCTCGGCTGGATGCTGTGGTTCGCGCGCCGGCCCGCCGAGCAGACCGCGGACATCCGCGCCGGGCGCTGGGTCAAGCCGCCGCTGTTCGCGCTGGGCGAGAAGACCCTCGGCGTCGTCGGCGTCGGCAACATCGGCCGCGCCGTCGCGCGCCGCGCCAAGGCCTTCGGCACGACCTTGCTCGGCTGCGACCCGGTCCGCCCTCCCGAGGACTTCCTGAAGGAGACCGGGCTCAGGCTCGTCTCGCTCGACGAGCTGCTGGCCTCCTCCGATTTCGTCTCGCTGAACTGCGACCTGAACCCGACCTCCGAAGGCCTGATGAACGCCGGGGCCTTCGCGAAGATGAAGCCGGGCGCGTACCTGCTCAACGCGGCCCGCGGCCCGATGGTCGTCGAGAAGGACCTCGCCGCCGCGCTCGAGGGAGGACGACTGGCCGGCGCCGGCCTCGACGTGTTCGAGCACGAGCCCCTGCCCGAGGCGAGCCCCCTGCGGCGCTTCTCCCAGGTGGTGCTGTCGCCGCACAACTCCAACGGCTCGCCGCGCGCCTACGAGCGCGTGCACGCGAACACGATCAAGAACCTGCTCGAGGGGCTGGGCCCGCGTGGCTGAGGTCTCCGTCGTCGTCCGCGCCAAGAACGAGGCCGCGCACCTGCCCGCGCTGTTCGACGGGATCTCCCGGCAGACCGCGCGCGGCGTCGAGGTCGTCCTCGTCGACTCCGGCTCGACCGACGCGACCGTCGCCATCGCCCGCGAGCGCGGGGCGCGCCTCGTCTCCATCGCTCCCGAGGAGTTCACCTTCGGCCGCTCGCTCAACATCGGCGTGAGGGCGGCCTCCGCCCCTTTCGTGGCGGTCGCCTCCGCGCACACCCGTCCGGCCGACGAGCGCTGGCTCGAGAACCTGATCAAGCCCCTGCGCGAGCGGCCCGAGGTCGCCATGGTCTACGGACGCCAGATCGGCTGGGAGGGCTCCAAGTTCGGCGAAGCCCTCGACTTCGACCGCTTCTTCGGGCCCGAGGCGCGCGAGGTCGACGAGCACTTCTTCGCCAACAACGCGAACTCCGCCCTGCGCAAGGAGCTGTGGGGACTGCACCCGTTCGACGAGGACCTGCCCGGCCTCGAGGACATCGAGTGGGCGCGCTGGTGGCGCGCGCGGGGAAAGCGCGTGGCCTACGCGCACGACGCCGCGATCCACCACATCCACGACGAGACCTGGGAGCAGGTCCGCCGCCGTTACTACCGCGAGGGCGTCGCCGCGCGCCGGATCGGCTGGCTCAAGCGCCGGGATCTGCCGGTCGAGGTCTGGGGCGAGATGAAGTGGCTCGCCGGCGACATCGCGGAGGCCGCGAAGCGGGGCATCCTCCCCTCCAAGCTGGGCGAGATCCTGAGCTTCCGTCTCAACAAGGTCGCGGGCACGATCGCGGGCGTCATGACCGAGGGAGCGAGGAGCGGGCGATGAGCGGGACCTACCGGGCGGTCGTCGTCGAGGGGCCGGGGAAGGCGAGGCTCGTCGAGCGGCCGATCCCCGTGCCCAAGACCGGCGAAGTCCTGGTCAGAACGGCATGGCAGGGGATCTGCGCGACGGACCTGGAGGTCCTCGAAGGGACGCTCGGATACTATAAGAACGGCATGGCGAAGTACCCGATAGTACCCGGCCATGAATTTTCGGGCACCATAACGGCGACGGGACACGGCACCGGCGGCTTCGCCGTCGGTGACCGCGTCGTGCTTGAATGCATCCAAGGCTGCGGCGCCTGCGCGGCGTGCCTTCGCGACGACGCCATCGCCTGCCCTGCCCGCCGCGAGATGGGCGTGATGAACCTCGACGGCGGCTACGCGGAGCTCGTGCTCGCGCCGGCGCGCGCCGTCCACCGCGTCCCGCCCGGCGTGTCCCTGCGCGCGGCGAGCCTGGCCGAGCCGCTCGCCGTCGTCTGCAAGGGCCTGCGGCGGCTGGCGCCCGCGTGGGGCCCTGAGCCGGAGCCGCGCCGCGTCGCCGTCGTCGGCGGCGGCGCGATCGGCACGCTCGCGGCCCTCGTGCTCGAGGCCCGCGGGCACCGGCCCGCGGTGTTCGACCGGGACGCGGGACGCCGCGCGCTTCTCGTCAAGGCCGGCCTCGAGGCGCGCGACGCGCTCACGGGCCTCGGCGAGTTCGACGCCTTCGTCGAGGCGACGGGCAACGCCGACGCCCTGCACGCCGCGCTCGAGGGCTCGCGCCCGGGCGCGGCCTTCCTGCTCCTCGGCTTCCCGTACGACCGGCGCCCGTTCGCCTTCGAGTCGCTCGTCGGCTTCGACCGGACCGTCGTCGGGTCGGTCGGCTCGGGATCGAAGGATTTCGAGGCGGCGCTGAGGCTCCTCGGCCGCCTCGACCTCTCGACCTTGGCCTGCGAGGCCTTCCCGCTCGAGGGCTACGAGAAGGCCTGGGCCGCGGCGCGAGCCAAAGGCTGCCTCAAGGCCGTCCTGCGCGTCGGCCCGGAGGCCGCGTGAGCCGCTATCTCGTCACCGGCGGCGCGGGCTTCATCGGCGCGGCCGTCGCCTCGTCCCTGCTCGCCGACGGCCACGAGGTCGTCGTGCTCGACAACCTCTCGACGGGCTTCCGCGAGGCCGTGCCGAAGGGCGCCGTCTTCTTCGAGGGCGCCTGCCAGGACGCGTCGGTCTACGACCGCCTGCCGGCGGGCCCCTACGAGGCGATCCACCACATCGCGGGCCAGAGCTCGGGCGAGATCAGCTTCGACGACCCGGTCTACGACCTGCAGACGAACACGCAGTCGACCTTGCTGCTCCTGAAGTTCGCGCGGAAGAACGGGTGCCGGCGGTTTCTGTACGCGGGCACGATGTCGGTGTACGGCGACCAGCCCGACGCGCCCGTGAGCGAGGACGCGCCGTGCGTCCCGAAATCGTTCTACGGCGTCGGCAAGCTCGCCAGCGAGCACTATCTGCGCATCCACGAGCAGTACGGCGTGCGCTCGACCGTCCTGCGCCTGTTCAACGTCTACGGCCCGGGCCAGAACCTGGCGAACCTGCGCCAGGGCATGGTCAGCATCTACCTCGCCCAAGCCCTGAAGTCGCGCTCCGTCCTCGTCAAGGGCGGCCCCGACCGCTTCCGCGATTTCGTCGAGATCGGCGACGTCGTCGCCGCCTTCCGCGCCGTCGAGGGCGCGGAGAAGACCCGCGGCGGCGTCTTCAACGTCTGCACGGGCCGGCGCACGACCGTGCGCGAGCTGCTCGACTTGCTGCTCCCGCCGCTTCCGTTCAAGACCGAGGTCCGCTTCGACGGCTCGACGCCCGGCGACATGCACGGCATCACCGGCGACCCGTCGCGCCTGGCCGCCGCCTGCGGCTGGAAGGCGAGGACCTCCCTCGAGGACGGCCTCAAGCGCATGACGGCCTGGGCGCTCGATGCGTCGCGTTGACCTCGCCCGGCTGACGCCGGAGGGGCGCAAGGCGTTCGACGCCGCGGTCCATTCCATGCGCGCGGAGTTCAACGCGCTCGTGTCGGGCCTGTACCCCGAGGACCGCGATCCCGCGCGACTGCTCGCCGGGCCGCTGAGCCGCAGCCCGTTCGTCAGCCGCCTGTTCCTCGACTGCTGCCGCCTCGCCTACGTCGACGCGCTGCTGAAGGAAGGCTCCGTCGACGAGATCGCGGTGGACTCCGCGCCGCTGGCCGCCGTGGTCGCGGAGCGCCTGCGCCGCGAGGGCTCGGCCGTGCGGGTCGTCGACGAGGAGACGGCCGCCGCCGCGCTCAAGCGGACGCTCCGTCCTCTCGCCCGCCTGCTCAAGGCCGCCGGGCGCTTCTTCCTGCGCCGCGCGGCGGGCGTCACGGCGCCGCGGCCCGCGGCGGCCGGGCCGGCGACCTTGCTCGATCTGTTCGTGCTCGAGGGCTCGATCCGGGACGGACGCTTCCACGACCGATACTACCCCGGCCTGCGCGGCGCGCTGACCCCCGAGGAGGACCGGGCGACCTTCTACCTGCCTGAGTTCCCCGACGGCTGCGATCCCGCCGCGCTGCTGCGCGCCGCCGCCGCGACGGGCGAGCGCTTCCTGTTCAAGGAGAGCTTCCTGACCACGGGCGACTACGTCGAGGCCCTGCTCTCGCCGCTGAAGGCGCGAGGAGCCCCCCCGGGCCCGAGACCGTTCCGCGGCTTCGACGCCGCCCCTCTCGTCCGCGCCGACGCCTGGGAGACCGCCTGGAACTCGATGTCGCTGTGCGGCTGGCTCAACTGCCGCTTCATGCGCCGGCTCGCCGAGGCGGGCGTCGAGGTGCGCCTGCTCGTCGACTGGTCGGAGAACCAACTCGTCGACCGCGGCCTCGTCCTCGGCCTGCGCGAGTCGCACCCCGGCGCCGCGTCGGTCGGCTACTGCGGCTACATCATCTCCCCCGACCGCCACGTCTACGCGCGCCCGACGGCGCGCGAGCGCGAGGCGGGGCTGGTCCCCGACCGGCTCGTCGCGCCCGGACCCGGCCTCGCCGCGGGCCTCGCCGAGTTCTGCCCGGGCCTGGACACCGGCGACGCCCCGGCCTACCGCTTCCCCGCCGCGCGGCGCGGGGAGGCGGCGAGCGCTCCGAAGGACCGCGTGCTCCTCGCGCTGCCCATCTCCGCCGACGGCGCGCTCGACGCGCTCGAGGCGGCCGCGGGCGCGGGCGGGCGCTTCGACCTCAAGGCCCATCCGGCTTTGCCCGAGGGCGCGCTGCGCGCGCTCTGGACGGGGCCGTGGCCGGAGGGCTTCTCGTTCGTCGACGGGGACTGGGCGGAGCTCGCCGCCGGCCGCCCCGCGGTCGCGGGCAACACGACGAGCGCCCTCGTCGAGGCGCTCGCGCTCGGCGCGCCCGTCGTCGTCGTCGCCGGAGGCCGGGGCTTCACCGACAACCCAGTCCCCGCCTTGGCCGCTCCCGGCTCCTGGCGGCTCGCCTACGGCGCCGCGGAGTTCGCGTCCGCGCTGGCGGAGCTGAAGAAGGCCGACCGGGCGGTCCTGCTCGAGCACGGGCGCGAGCTGCGCGAGCGCTGCTTCACCCCGGTCACCGCGGAAGGCACGCGGCGCCTGCTTCAGCTGCCGCGTTCGAAGACGTAGTTGTAGAGGCGGCGGAACTCGGAGCGGGCGATCATCTCGGAGTGCTTCTTGTGGCGCACGCTGAAGCCCGCCGCGCGGGCCCGCTCGACGATGGCGAGGTCCTCGGGCAGGTCCTCGTTGATCTCGACGAGCAAGGTCTTCAGGCGCGGGTCGCGCAGGGTCTTCTCCGCGCCTTCGACGATCTTGATCTCGGCGCCGTCGACGTCGATCTTGAGGTGGGCGGGGAACGCCTCCGGGAAGCGCGCGAGGAACGAGTCGAGCGAGAAGGCGACGACGCCTTGGGTGAAGGCGGGGCTGTAGCGCTCCCGCTTCCAATCGAGGCTCTCGCCGAAGTTGTTGAGCGCGGCGCCGGGCATGAAGCGCGGCAGGCTGATGCGCCCGAGGGAGTCCCTGTCGGAGAGGGCGATGTTGAGCGCGGTCACGCGGTCGGTCTGCCCGCTCAGGTAGACGTTCCGGTTGAGCAGGGCGTAGTTCTGGGATTCCGGCTCGAAGGCGTACACGCGCGCGCCGCGCGCCGCCGCGTAGAGGGAGTACAGCCCGACGTTGGCGCCGACGTCGAAGAGGGTCTCGCCGGGCGCGAACCCGTCGATCCATTCCAGGGTCTCCGGCTCCTTCTCGAAAAAGGTGCGCGCGCGGCTCAAGGTCAGCTCGTTGGGGCAATGCAGGCGGAGCACGGACTGGCCGACGCGGACCTCGTGGACCGGGTCGACGAGCTCGGCCAGCGCGCAGGACAGGCGATGGGCGCGCTTGAGACCGAGAAGGGACGACGCCGCCCCGGCGGCCGCGTCGAACAGCGCGCGCTTAAGCCCCATGAGGGATCTCCTTGAGGACGCGGGCGGGCACGCCTCCGGCGACGACGAAGTCGGGGACGTCCTTGGTGACGACGGCGTTGGCGGCGACGACCGCGCCGCGGCCGACCGTCACGCCCGGCAGGATCACCGCGCCCGCCCCGATCCAGCAGCCCGTCTTGAGCCGGACCGGGCCCTTGGAGACGACGCCCTGGTCGATGACCGGGAGCGGCGCCCGGCGGTACTCGTGGTCGATGTCGCTGATGTAGACGCGGTCGGCGATGAGCACGCGGTCCTCGATCGTCACGCCGTGCGCCGCGTTGATGTGGGCGAAGCGCCCGATGTAGCAGCCGTCCCCGATGGCCAGGACCGGCGCGCCGCCTTCCGCCCGGCCGCCGTTGAGCCAGGCGTGCTCGCGCACGACCGTGCCGGCGCCGATGCGGATGACCTTCGGGTTGTAGAGCGTCGCCGGCGCGTGGACGACGCTGCCCTTGCCCAGCGACGCGACGCGCGCGCGCACGAAGGCCGTGTGGGCCTTGAGGCGCGCGGCCGAGAGCTTGCCGAGGATCCGCTCCAACATGGCCGTATCTTACCGCTTCCGGGGGCCCGCGACAACGCCGGGCGTCCCGGGCGCGGACGGAAAAATCGTATAATTCCAGCGGAAAATGCCCGCACAAGACAGCGCGCAGCGCACCATCCTCGTCACCGGCGGCACCGGCCTCCTCGGCAAGGGCATGGAGGAGACCGCCCCCGGCTCCGTGCGGCTGGTCAGCGTCCACCAGCGCGACTACCGCATCGCGGGCTCCCGGGCGGAGCAGCTCGTCCTCGACCTGCGCGACAAGCGCGCGGTGGACGCCCTGTTCGCCGAGCGCCGCTTCGACGCGGTCGTCCACGCGGCCGGCATCGCCAGCGTCGATTTCGTCGAGAAGAACTACGCCGAGAGCCTCGAGTCCAACATCGTCTCGACCCTGAACGTCACCGCCGCCTGCCGCCGCGCCGACATCCACCTCGTCTACGTCTCGACGAACGCCGTCTTCGACGGCACGAAGGCCCCCTACCGCGAGACCGACCCGGTGAACCCGGTCAACAAGTACGGGCGCCTGAAGGTCGAGTGCGAGCGCCTCGTCCAGGAGACGCTGAAGCACTGGACCATCGTGCGGCCCATATTGATGTACGGCTGGAACCACGCCGAGACGCGCGCCAATCCCGCGACCTGGATCCGGGAGAAGCTCGCGAAGAAGGAGCCGGTGTCCCTCGTGACCGACGTGCACGAGAACCCGCTCTTCAACATCCAGTGCGGGCGCGCGCTGTGGGCCGTGCTCGAGAAGCGCCCCGAGGGCATCTTCCACCTCGCCGGCGCCGACCGCGTCGACCGCTTCCAGTTCGGCGTCGCGGTCGCCGAGGCCTTCGGCCTCGACGCCTCCTTGCTCGAGCCGGTGACCAGCGGCGCCTTCCCGGGCATCGCCCGCCGCCCGCCCGACACGACCTTCGTCGTCGAGCGCATGGCGCGCGAGCTCGGCGTGGCCCCGATGACCTTGCGCGAAGGCCTCGCCGCGATGGCCGCGAGGCCTTAATGGCCGCGCCGAGGGTCAGCGTCGTCATCCCGGCCTGGAACGCCGCTTCCTTCATCGAGAAGACGCTCTCCACCGTCGCGGCCCAGACGTTCCCCGACGCCGAGGTCATCGTCGTCGACGACGGCTCGACCGACGCGACCCAGGAGACCGTCGAGCGCTGCCTCGAGAAGCTCAAGCTGCGGGGACGCTGCATCCGGCAGGAGAACAAGAAGATCGCGGGCGCGCGCAACACGGGGATCCGCGCCGCCGAGGCCGACCTCATCTCCTTCCTCGACCACGACGACCTGTGGTTCCCGGAGAAGCTGTCGAGGTGCGTCGCGCAGTTCGAGCTCCATCCGGAGACGGACCTCGTCTGCCATCAGGAGAACGTGGTCAAGGACGGGAAGTTCCTGCATGTCACGCGCAACGGCCCGTGGGTCGAGGACATGTACGAGAGCCTCCTGTTCGACGGGAACGCGCTGTCGCCGTCGGCCGTCACGGTCAGGAAGGCGAAGCTGTTCGAGGCCGGGCTTTTCCGCGAGGACCCCGAGTTCAACACCGTCGAGGACTACGACCTGTGGATGCGCCTGGCCAAGGTCTGCCGCATGCGCTTCCTCGACGAGGTCCTGGGCGAGTACCAGCTCGTCGAGCGCGGCGCATCCAACAAGATCGTCTATCACAACACGAACCTCGAGCACCTCCTGCGCGACCACTTCAAGGGCGTCCCGGACGCCGAGGGCCGCAAGCGCCGGCGCCTCGGCGTCATGTGCCGCTCGGCCGCGCGCCTGCTGATGGCCCAGGGAGACCTCGCGACGGCGGGCGGCTACGCGCGCCGCGCCGTCGCCGAATCGCCCTGGGACTGGAAGAACCCCGCCACCTTGGCGCTGTGGGCGCTCAAGCGCCTGAGGGCCTGAGATGGACCTCGCCTCCACGGTGTACTGCCCGCCGCGCGCCAAGTCGCCCTGGCGCGTCGAGGACCTGTTCGCGCCGGCGGCCGTGCGCTTCTACGGCCACGGCCGCAACGCGCTCGTCGAGGCGCTGAGGCTCGCCGGAGCGGCGGGCGGGCGAGTGCTCCTGCCCTCGTTCGTCTGCCGCGACCTGCTCTCCGCCGTCGCCGCGGCCGGGGCCGAGCCCGCGTTCTACGGCGTGCGTCCCGACCTGTCGCCCGACGAGGACCAGGCGCGCTGGCCCGACGCGCGCGCGGTCCTGGCCGTGGACTTCTTCGGCTGGCCGCAGGACCTCGCGCCGTTTCAGGCCTACGCGCGGCGCTGCGGCGCGGTCCTGATCGAGGACGCCGCCCACGCCCTGTTCTCGCGCGACGCCGCGGGCCGCCTGCTCGGGACCCGCGCGCCGCTCGGCCTGCTCAGCCTGCGCAAGTCCCTGCCCCTGCCCAACGGCGGGGCGCTCGTCGCCTCCGACCCGGCTCTGGCCGCGCGCCTGCCCGCGCAGGTCCCCTTCGAGCCGCTCCCGGGACGCCGGCCCGCGCTCAAGGCCGCGGCGCGCCCGCTTCTCGCCCTCGCCGGCGCCTTGAGCGCGCACATGGGCCTGACCGCGATGAGGACCTTGCGCGGCGACGCCAGCGGACATGTCGCCTCCGACCCGGATTCGGAGCGGATACTGCCCGAGCCAGCGGCGCCCTGCCTCGAGCTGGGACGCCCGCTCGTCTGCGCCGACCCCGCCATCGAGGCGTCGCGCCGCCGCGCCCTCTGGTCCCTGTGCGACGGACTCGCGCGGCGCGCGGGCCTCGCCCCCGTCTTCCCTTCCCTGCCCGACGGCGTCGTGCCGTACGGCTACGCCTTCCGCGCGAATGATTTTCCGGCCGCGCGCGCCGTCTTCGCCGCCGAGGGCCTGACGACCTTGCCCTGGCCCGACCTGCCCGCCGCGGTGCTCGGCTCCGCGCCGGAGGCCGACCGCACCGTCGCCTTGGTCCATTTCCTATGGTGACCTGGCGCGTGTTCGCGGGCTCCGACGCGGAGTGGGACGCCGCCCTGGCGGCGCTGCCCGGAGCCAACGCCTTCCAGTCCTCGGCCTGGGCGCGTCACAAGGCCGACTCCGGCTGGCGGCCCGCTCGCGCTTTGGCCGACGGCGCCGCGGCGCAGGCGCTGTCCAAGGACCTTCCCGGCGGAGGGCGCCTCCTGTGGGCCCGCGGCGGCCCGGTCGGCGAGCCCGCGCTCTGGACGCCGGCCCTGCGCGAAACCTTGGCCGCGGCCGCCGGAGGCTCGTTCACCTACGGCCGCGTCTGCTCCTACCGCGAGGCGGACGACGCCTCGGACCGCGCCCTGCGCGCCGCGGGCTGGCAGCGCCCGGCGACGCCGCTCGACCGCAACATGACCTACCTGCTCGACCTGACGCCCGAGCCCGACGCTTTGCTCGCCGGCCTCTCGACCAACTGGCGCCACAACCTCAAGCGGGGCCAGGCGCGCGCCGAGGCTTCGCCCTGGTCCGAGCCCGATCCGGTCGAGATGGAGAAGGTCTACAAGGCCATGGAGGCCCTGAAGGGCCTGCCGCCCCAGCACCGCGCCGGCGAGCTGGGCTCGATGGCGCGCGCGCTCGGCGGCTCCTTCCTCCTGCGCCGCGCCGTCGTCGACGGGCGGACCGTCGCGCTGCGCGCGTGCGCGGTGTTCGGGACCTCGGCGGTCGACCTTCTCGCCGCCGCGACGGAGGAGGCGCGCAAGGTGTACGCCTCCTACGCCTGCCTCTGGTCGTTGGTGCTCGAGTCGCGCCGCCTCGGCGCGAAGACCTACGACCTCGGCGGCGCCGACCCCGCGGCCGCGCCCGGCGTCGCCGACTTCAAGAAAGGCCTCGGCGCGCGCCTCGTCACGACGCTCGGCGAGTGGGACTTCGCGTCGCCGCCCGTCCTGCGCCGCCCCGCGGGCGCGCTGATCGCCTTGAAGCTCGGGAAGAGCGCGTGAGCTGGACGCACTCGCTGTGGCGGACGGTCGCCCGCGCCGCGGGACGCCCCTCCGGCCGCGCCGGGCTGCGCGTCCTCGGCTATCACGCCGTCGGTACGGTCATCCCCGGTGATCCTTACGGACTGAGCGTCTCCCCGGAGTCGTTCGCGCGGCAGATGGAGGCGGTCGCCTCCGGACGGTTCGGCAAGCCCGTCTCGCTCGGCGGCGCGAGGCTCGACGGGAGCGCCGAGCTCGCCGTGACCTTCGACGACGGCTTCCGGGACGCGCTGACGGCCGCGGCGCCCGTCCTCGCGCGCCTGTCGCTTCCCTTCTCCGTCTGCGTCACGCCCGGCCTGCTCGACGCCGGCCGGCCGCATCTGTCCTGGCCCGAGCTCAAGGAGCTCGCGCTCGCTTCCGGCTGCGAGATCGGCGCCCACGGCCTCACGCACGCGCGCCTCGACGGGCTCGGAGACGCCGACCTCGCGGGCGAACTGTCCGGCTCGCGCCGCCGCCTCGAGGACGCCCTCGGCCGGCCCGTCTCGGTCATGACCTGGCCGCACGGCGCCGCCTCGCGCCGCGCCGCCGCGGCCGCGCGCGCCGCGGGCTTCACGCGCGCGGCCTGCTCGCTGTACGGCCTCAACGAGCCGGAGCGCGAGCCGCTGCTGCTGAAGCGCGTGGAGGTCACGGGCTTCGACGACGAACGCGACTTCGAAGGCAAGGCCTCCGGGGCCTGGGACTGGTTCGCCCTGCGCCAGGGCGACCCCGCGTCCCGATGAGCGAGCGTCCCTTCGACGTCGTCATCCTCTCCAGCGTGGAGTGGGACGCGACGCGGCAGCGCCACCACGCCTTCGCGGAGCAGTGGGCGAAGGCCGGGCACCGCGTCTTCTTCGTCGAGAACACGGGCTTTCGCGAGCCCGGCCTGCGCGACCTCGGACGAGTGACGGGGCGGCTGAGCCGCGCCTGGCACGGAGGCAGCGCGAGGCACGCGCGCGTCCCCAAGGGGATCTCCGTCGTCAGCCCGATGGTCCTTCCGCCCACGAGGAAGCTGTTCCGCGAGGCCAACGCCGCCCTGCTGGCCCCGCGCCTGGCCGACCTCCTCCACGACCGCGGGCTTCGCCGCGGCCCCGTGGTCTTCGCCTACCTGCCGACGGCCACGACCTTGGCCATCCTCGACCGGCTCGGTCCCTCGCTCGTCGTTTACGACTGCGTGGACAACTTCTACGGCCTGCCCTCGCCGCCGCCGAACCTCGCCGAGACCGAGGCCGCGCTGATGGCGCGCGCGGGGCTGGTGCTGACGACCTCGCGCACGCTGTACGAGGACAAGAAGCCGCTGCACCCCAACGTCGTCGAGCTGCACCACGGCGTGAGCCGCGCGTTCTTCCTGCCCCCGCCGCCGGACCGGCCGCGCCGGCGCCTGTGCTACTTCGGGACGGTGTGGCGGGCGCTGGACTACGCGCCGATCCGCGCGCTGGCCGAGGCCGGCTACGAGATCGAGATGATCGGCCCGGTCAAGGAGGCCCCGCCGCCCCTGCCCCCGTCGGTGGTCTTCCGCGGGATCTACCCGCATGAGGAGCTGCCGGCGATGCTGGCCGACCACGACGCCCTGCTCCTGCCCTACGTGAACGACGAGTACAACCGCGGCGTCATCCCGGCGAAGACCTTCGAGTGCCTCGCGACGGGCCGTCCCGTCCTCGCCAGCCCGCTGCCCGCCCTGAAGGGGCTGTCGAAGGTCCTCACGATCTGCCGGACGCCCGGCGACTGGGTCGCGGCGGCCCGCGCGCTCGACCGGGACGCCTCCCGGGACGAGCGGGTCGAGACGGCGCGCGCGCACGCGGAGGAGACCGTCTTCGCGCGCCTGAACGCCCTCGTCGCGGACGCCCGCAAGACCGCCCCCGCCGCGCCGGCCCCGTCCGCGCTCCCCCGCCACCGGGCGCTGCTGTCGGGCCTCGGCTGGATCGGCGTGCTGTACGGGACCGCGCGGGTCTCGACCTTCCTCATGCAGCTGCTGGCCGGACGCCTGCTCGGCCCCGTCGAGTACGGCCGCGCCAACCTCGTCATCGCCGCCGCGGCCTACCTGCAGATCATCCCGATGCTGGGCTTCCCGCTGGCGACGAGCAAGCTCATCGCCGACGAGCACGACGAGGGGCGGCGCGCGCGGCTGGTCAGCACCGCGCTCGCCTCGTTCCTCGCCTGGGCCGTGCTGAGCCTGCCGCTGATGGCCGGGGCGCACTACTGGCTCGAGCGCGCGATGGGCCTGCCCGCCGAGCTGTTCGCGCTGTCCGCCCTCCTGGCGACGGCCACCGCCCTGAGCCAGGTCCTGTCGAGCCCGCTGCTGGGCCTCAAGCGCTTCGCACACCGAGGGCTCGTCGAGACGGTCTACGGCATCGCCGCGCCGATACTCCTCATCGGCCTCGTGGTGTCTTTCGGAGCCGACCATCGCGCGATGGTCCTGGCCTTCATCGGCAGCCTGCTGGCCAGCTCCGTCTACGCGCTGTGGACCCTGCGGCACTATCTGCGCCTCGCTTTCGAATGGGATTTCGTGAAGGCCGTCGGCCGCTACGCCGCGACGGCAGCGCCGACCTTGCTCTCCACGGCGTGCGTGCTCGCTCCCGCGCGCCTGTTCCTGAACCATCACGCCAGCGCCCAGGAGGTCGGGCTGTTCAGCGCCTACTTCACGGCGACCGTGCAGGTCGCGCTCGCCTTCCTCTACATGCTGCAGGCGGTGCTCGTCCCCATGGCGAGCGGGGCCGAGGGCCAGCGCGACATCTGGGCCCTGTTCCGGCGCGCGGCGGCGCCCGGCCTGCTGGCGGCCTGGGCGTTCTTCGGCGCGACCGCGATCGGCGGCATCGCGCTGTTCGGCCGCCGCTACAACCTCGACCTCGGCTGGGCGGCGGCGTTCGCGGGCGCCGCGGCGCTCATCCTCCTGCACGGCGCGATCTCGGCGCTGTACGCCGCGCGCGACTACTCGGGGCTGCGCCTGTCCGTGGCCGGGGCTCTCGCCGCGGGGCTCGGGAACCTGGCCCTGACCTCCCGGCTCGTGCCTTCGTTCGGCGTGCTCGGCGCGGCGCTGGCGCTGATGCTCTCCTTCGCGGGCGGGCTCGTCCTCTACGGCGCCGTCGCCCTCTGGGAGAGGCGTCGCGCGTGAGACGCCTCTGCGCGGCGGCGGCGGCCGCCGCACTCGGGGCCACGGCTTGGCACGTCGCGCGGAACGCCGCGCCCCCGACGTTCGACGACGCATGGTACCTGGAGACGAGCTTCCGTCTCTGGGCCGCGCTCCGATCCGGCCCGCTCGAGTTCGCTCACGCCTACCTGGAAGCCTTCCGGATCAAGGCGCCGCTGATCTCGCTCGCGCCGCTGCCGCTGTACGCCGTCCTCGGTCCCGGCGAGCGCGTCGCGGTGTGGGTCAACCTGCCGCTCGCCGCGCTCGGGGCGTGGGCCTGGTCGCGCGCCGCGGCCGAGTGGTGGCGCGGCCATCCCCGCGCGCGCGACGCGGCCGCGCTCGGCGGAGCGCTGTGCGCGCTGACCCCGCTCGCCTACGGCCTCTCGCGCGTCTTCCTCGTCGAGACCTTGGTGACCGCCCTCCTCGGACTGTGGGCCTGGCGCTGCGCCGCCGCGAAGCCCGGCGACCGGCGCGAGGGCTGGCGGCTCGGCGCGCTCCTCGGGCTCGGGCTCCTGGCCAAGGTCACCTTCCCTCTCGTCGCGGCCGGCTTCGCCTGGCCCGCGCGCGAACGCCTCAAGCCGCACGCGAAGCTCGCTCTGCTCGTCGCCGTCCCGCTCGCGGCGACCTGGTACGCGGTCAACCTCCCGTACGTGCTCGGCTTCGCCTGGAGCGCGGGCTTCGGCCGCGTCGCGGGCGACTACGCCGGGGGCGGCGGCCTCGGCGCGCGGCTCGACTGGGCCGCCGCCATACTCCGCGACGCGCTGTCGTGGCCGCTCGCCGCGGCGATGGCCGCCGTCGGAGCCGCGGCCGCGCTCGCCGTCCGCGAGAGGGCGGGCGCGGGCCTTCGGGCCGCGCTGTGGGGCCTGGCGCCGCTGCTCGTCTACGCCGCCGGCGTCAACCGCGAGCCGCGGCTGATCGCACCTCTGCTGCCCGTCGTCGCCCTCCTCGCCGGCCGCGCCGCCGTCTCCTTCCGCGGCGCGGCGGCCCGCGGGGCCGCGGCCGCCCTGCTGCTGGGCGCCGGGCTCTGCGTCTGCGCGGCCCGGACCTTCCGGACCTCCCCGCCGAGCGCCGACCCGGGCTGGGACCGAGGAGCGCTGGTCGACGCCGTCGCCGCCGCGGGGGGCAGGGTCGCGGCCGTCGCTCTCGAGGATCCCCGGCTCAACGCGAACAACCTCGCCTCTCTCGCCGCGATGCGCGGACTCGAGCTGAAGTTCGTCAGCCTCGGCTACGCGCAGGCCTCGGCGGAGGGCGCACTCATCCGCCTCAAGGACAAGTCCTGCGACACGCTCGTCCTCGTCGACGGCGTGCCCGAGTCCGAACTGCCCGCCTTCCTGAATAAGGCGAACGCGGGAGTCCTCGCGATGACCGTCTCCGGGAAGCTCAAGACCAAGCCCGGGATGAACGTGGCGCTCGCCCCCGGCGTCACGGCGACCGTGCTCCGGCTCATCTGGTAGACTCTCCCTCATGCGTTCCCTGACGCCCGTCGCCGCAGCGGTCCTTCTCGTGGCTGCGGTTCTACCCGTCTCCATCGCGGCGACCAATGCGGCCCTCGCGCTTTTGACCCTCGCCCTGTTCGCTCGTTGGACCACCGGCGGCGCGGCGCCGGTGGTGAACGCCTGGAAGAAGACTCCCGCCGTCTGGGCCATCCTGTTCTATTGTCTCACCGGCCTGGCGGCGACGTGCTTCGGGACCGGGCCCGCCCAAAGCCTTCACGACAACGCCAAGGACTTCCACAAGCTGTGGGTCCTGCTCCTCCTCACCGCCGCGTTCTCCGAGGAAACGGTGCCGGCCGTCTGGGCGGCGCTGGCCGCTGGTTTCACGGTGATCCTGGCGGTCGGAGCCGGTCAAGCCGCGGTCGCGATCATGGAGCGCCAGCCCGGCTTTCCTCTTCCCCGCCCGCATGCCTTCGTCCATCCCGTCGCGTACGGCGAGCAGTTGACCTTCTGCCTCCTCGGCGGACTGTGCGCGTTCGTCCGCCCCAACGAGGTTTTTCGGAGACCGGCGGCCCGGCGACTCGCGGGCGCGCTCATGGCGGCGACCGTCGCGCTCCTCGTGTTCAATCAGACGCGCAGTTCCATCTTCGCCGCGGCGGCAGGCTTCGCCGCGGTCTGCGCCCTCGATCCCGCCTCGCGTCGAGTCGGCGCCTGGATCGCCGCGGTCCTCCTCGCGATCGCGACGGCCTGGGAGTTCCTCCCGACGGGAGATCGCCGCTCCCTGTTCCGCCTGGTCGTGGACTTCAACCCGCGCGACTCTCAAAACGCCCGCTACGTCCTCTGGTCGTCCGCGTGGCGGATGTTCCGCGACCATGTCTGGACCGGGGTCGGCCCCTCGCATTACCGGACCCTGTTCACGACCTACTTCCAGGGCTCCCTCGACAACGAAAACGTATGGGGCTCCGCCCACAATCTCTACCTCCACCAGCTCGCCGAGCGCGGGATCCTCGGCGCGGCGGCCCTGTCGGCGGCGCTCGGGACGCTCCTCACCGGCGCCTGGCGCGCCGCGCGCCTGGAGACCGGATCACGCGCGCTGTGGGCCCTCGCGGCCGTCGCCGCGTTCCTCGTGATGAACCTGACCGAGGTCGCCTTTCAGAACGAACAGGTGACGACTCTCGTGCTGTTCATCTGGGCCTGGGGCACGACGCCCCTTCGCGCGCGAGGCGAAAACCTATAATGTCCCCGGTGAAGAAAACGCTTTCCATCCTCATCCCCGTCTACAACGAGAAGGACACGGTCCTCGAGCTCCTGCGCCGCGTCGAGGCGGCGGAGATCCCCGCGGCGAAGCAGATCGTCATCGTCGACGACGGCTCGACCGACGGCACGCGCGAGCTCCTCAAGGACCTCGGCGGCCGGGCTAAGGTCGTCCTGCACGAGCGCAACCGCGGCAAGGGCGCGGCCCTGCGCACCGCCCTGGCGCACGCGACCGGAGAGCTCGTCATCGTCCAGGACGCCGACCTCGAATACGATCCCGCGGACTATCCCGCCCTGCTCGTCCCCCTGCTCGACGGCCGCGCCGACGCGGTGTACGGCTCGCGCTTCCTCGGCGGCCCGCACCGCGTGCTCTTCTTCTGGCACTACTTCGGGAACATGGTCTTCACCTTGATCACGAACGTGCTCTACAACATCAACCTGACCGACATGGGGACCTGCTACAAGGTCTTCCTGACGGAGAAGATCAAGGCCGTCCCCCTGCGCAGCGAGCGCTTCGGCATCGAGGCCGAGATCACGGCGAAGATCTGCAAGCGGCGCATGCGCATCTACGAGGTCCCCATCTCCTACTCCGGCCGCACCTACGAAGAGGGCAAGAAGATCACCTGGAAGGACGGCTTCTCCTACCTGCTCTGCCTCCTGCGCTACCGTGTCCTGGATTAGAACCCGGCCGCTGACGGCCCTGGCCGCGTTCGCTTTCGCCCTGCGCGTCGCCTGCGCGACCGCGACGGAGTTCCACCCCCTCTTCCCCGCCTACTACTACACGGACGCGTCCCTGGCCCACGAAAACGCCGTCGGCGCGCTCGAGGACATCCGGGCGGGCCGCGCGCCGCGCTTCAACGGCTCGCTGGCCGAACGCCTGCAGACCTCGGTCTCCCTCGGCGTCTACAGGACGTTCGGGGTCCGCCCTTTCCTGCTCAAGCTCCTGAACGCCCTCCTGGGCGCTCTCGCCGTCGCGGCGTTCGCCTGGACGCTGTCCGGGGCCTTCCCCGCGCTTCCGGCGGCGCTCGCCGGACTCGCCTTGGCCGCGTGGCCGTCCCACGTCTTCTTCACGTCGCAGAACCTGAAGGAAGCCCCCATCGCGCTGCTCGTCTATGCCGCCCTCGGCGCCGCCTTCGCCGCGGGGTTCGACGCGGGCGCCCCGAGAGCCCGGACGATTGCGCTCGCCCTGAGCTCCGGCGCCGCGCTGCTCTGCGCCGGCTTTTTGAGGACTTATCTCCCGATCGCCCTGGGAACGGCGCTGCTCCTCGCCCTCGGTCTGTCGGCGCGGCGCCCGCCCCGGACCAACGCGGCGCTGACCGCCGCCGTCCTCATGCTGGCCCTCGCGTTCTTTCCTTACGGCGCGCGGACCATCCTCGCCGCTTTCCATACCCAGGAGCTCGGCGCCGCCGACCAGGATCGGATCGCGCCGCGTTTGATCCCGGTCACGATCGACACGACCGACGCGTACGTGACCCACAGCCCGACCTCCCCGGAGGGGATCAGCCGCTTCCGGGACGTCCGTCAAGCGGCGGACCGGCAATGGGCGGCGACCGAGGCGGGAAGGACTATCGGCACGCAGATCTATCCCGGCGAGGTCTTCAAGACCTGGCTCGACGTCGCGCTCTACGTGCCGAAAGGCGCTCTGACCGTGCTCTTCATGCCCCTTCCCGGCCTTTATCCTTTGGAGGGGAAGCCCGGACGCTGGGCCGCGGCCGCGGAGAACGTCACGCTCCTCGTCCTGGCCTGCCTCGCCTTGGCGGGAGCCGTCCGCGGACGGAGATCCCCCCAGCGCCTCGCCTTGGCCGCGTTCTTCGCGACGATGACCGTCGGCGCCGCCCTGCTCGAATTCGACCTGGGCAGCGCCGGACGCCACAAGCTGCTCTACTGCCCGATGATGTTCCCGTTCGCCGCCGAGGAGGCGCTTCGCCTGCTCGGCCTGGAGCCCGCATGATCAAGGTGTTTCAAGTCGTCGAGTGCGGCGGACCCGGAGGGACGGGCGAGCAGGTCGCCGCGATCTGCAACGGCCTCGATCCCGCGCGTTTCGCGGTGTCCTTGGTCTACGCGGTCCGCGGAGGCTCTCCGGACGCCTACCGGGCCGAATGCGCGGGAGCCAGGGCCGCGTATTTCGTCCCCGAGATGACCCGGGAGATCTCGCCGGTCGACGACCTCGAGGCCCTGCGCAAGCTCCGGGCGCTCTTCGCCGAGCATCGTCCGGACGTGGTCCACGCGCACTCCTCGAAGGCGGGCGTGCTCGCCCGCGCCGCGGCCAGGGCCGCCGGCATCAAGACCGTTTTCTACACGCCTCACGGCTACGGGTTCCTCCAGCAGGACCGCTCCGCGGCCTCACGCCTGCTCTACAAGACCGTCGAGAAGGCCGCCGCCCGCTTCGGCGAGACGATCGCCTGCGCCCCCGGCGAGGCCGCCGCGGCGCGCGCGCTCGGCGGCGGCCCCGTGCACACGGTCTGCGACGCCTATCTCGGCGAGTTCCTCGAGCCGCTGCCTCACGACGGGATCGCCGTCGGCTCCTGCGGGCGCCTGACCTACGCGCGGAACCCCGACGCGTGGATCCTGCTCGCGCAGCGCCTGACCGACTCCCGCAACGGGCTCAAGTGCGTCTGGATCGGCGGAGGCGACGACGAGGCCCGGGCGCGGGTCCTGCTCGAGAACATGAACCTGGCGGGCCGCGCCGAGATCACGGGCTGGAAGCCGGCCGAGGAGGCGCGGGAGCGCCTGCGCGCGCTCGACCTCTTCGTCCACTACTCCCGCTGGGACGCCCTGCCGAACGCCGTCCTCGAGGCCATGGCGGCCGGCCTTCCGGTCGTCGCCTCGGACAACGCCGGCAACCGCGACGCCGTCGAGGACGGGGTCACCGGGTTCATCGTGAAGAGCGAGATGGAGCTGCTCGAGCGCTGCCAGCAGCTCATCGACGACAAGGCCCTGCGCCTCAAGCTCGGCGCGGCGGGCCGCGAACGCGTCCGCGGGGGCTTTTCGCGCGACCGGATGATCGCCGAGCTGTCCCGCCTGTACGGCGCCGGACGGCCGTGATGGACGGACCGAAGGGCGACCGGCGGCTCGCGCTCGCCGCGGCGATCCTCGGCGCCGCGCCGTTCCTCTTCACGGTCCCCTTCTGCGGGCTCTATCTCGACGACTTCTCCTTCCTCGACCTGCTCGCAGGCGCCTCGCCGGAGAGGCTCTGGCTCGAGTTCCTCCACTATGTGCCCGGGCGGAACCTCCACATCCCGTTCTTCTACGGCCTCCTCGAGCTGACGCGCGGCTCCGTCGCCGGGATGCACCTCGTCGGCCTCGCCTTCGACGCCCTGAACGCCGCATTGCTGTTCCTCCTCGTCCGCCGGCTCACCGGCCTGCGCTCGGTCGCGCTCGCCGCGGCCGCGGCGTTCGCCGTGGCGCCGAACCACGGCGAGACCCACTTCTGGATCACCTTGATCCCGCAATGTCAGATCCCCGCCGCCCTGACCTTGTCCGCCTTCCTGCTGGCGGCGGGCGGGCGGCGGCTGCCGGCCTGCGCCGTCTACGCGGTCGCGCTGTTCACCTACGACCAGGTCTTCTTCCTATGGCCGCTGCTCCTGGCCGTCGCGTGGAGCCGGGACGCCGCCCCGCGCCGGACGGCCTACGGCGCCGCCGCCGGGCTGCTGGCGCTGAACGCGACCCACATCGCGCTGCGCTACCTGTCGCCCCACGCCTCGGGCGGGCGCCCGCTGATCCGCTGGGAGGACTTCTTCCACCGCTGCCGCGACGCGGCCGTCGCCGTGGGCAAAGGCGTCCTTCCGTGGCCGACCAGCTCCCACGCGCACTGGGCCTGGAGCCTGCCGCTCGTCGCCCTCTCGCTGGCCGCCGCGTTCTGGCTCGTCCGGGCGGTCCGCGCCGAGGCCCGGGACGAGTCCGCTCCGCTCGCCTCCTGGACGAGCGGCTCCGGCTGGCTCGCCGCCGCGGCGGGGGGCGCGGCCTGGACCCTGCTGGCCTACGCCCCCAACCTCTTCTGGTTCCTGAGCCCGCGGCACAACCTGCTCCCTTCGATCGGATGGTCCCTGACGCTCGCCGCGGCGGGAGCCTTCGCCGCCTCCCGCGGCCGCCGCGCGGCCGCGGCGCTTCCTTGGGCGGCGGGCCTCTTCTTCGCGGCGGCCGCCGTCTCGAACGTCCACGAAGGCACTCAGTGGATCGACTCGCACCGCCTGCGCCGCGAGTTCGCCGCGGCGGTCCGAAGGCTGTCGCCCCCGGTCGACGCGGTGTTCGTGACCGGAGCCCCGCGCTACCTTCGGCGCGCCCCGGCGTTCAATCTCCCCCACGACGTGGTCATGGCCGCGGGACGCGCGCTGGACCGGCCTCCGCTGCTCAACGGGGATTACGAGCTCTCGCCGACGCGACGGGGCGTCGTGTTCCGCAACGACCTCTCGATCGCCCCGGCCGCGAACTTCCGGTGGCTGCCGGCGGGCGAGGCGAATCTCCTGTCCTTCGACCCCGAGACGCGTTCGTTCGCCTGCGTGTCCGGCCTGCGCGTGGAGCGCCCGGACGGAGCGATCGAGGACCTCCCCTTGCGGCCCAACGCGGACTGCGCGACCGTCCGGTCCGCGCCGGCGGACGTCTACTTGGCCGCCTCGGCCGCGGGCCCCGCCCGGCGCGCCGGCCCGGAGGCTCCCCGCGCCGGGAGGCTGGCCCTGCTCGCGGCGTCCGCCTTCGTCCGGGATGGGACGACCGTCCTCGAGCTCGAATGGCGCGTCGACGCCGCGCCGAGGACGACCTTGGCCTACATCCCGCGCCTCAAGGACGCCTCGGGCGCCCTCCTCCTGGATGCCGTGTTCCCCTCGCGCGGGACCCGGAAGCCCTATCCGATGATCTGGCCCCTGGTCGACGACCTCGCCTCGGGGCTCGGGCTCCGGCCGGGAGGAACGCTCCGTCAGACCTTCCTGCTGCGGCGCCCCGCCGCGGGCCTCGCGCCCGGAGCCGTCCTCGAGCTCGACGCCTACGAGATCGCTCCCGACGGCGGCGCCGGCGCCCTCGGCACCGTGAAGGTCCCGCTCGCGCTCAAGCGCTGATTCCTTCGGCGTCCGGAGGAATTGTTATAGTGTCGCGTGACCACTGGGATCCCCGATAGGGAGCGCGTGGATGCTTGCGCTCTTTGCGGCAGCCGCGACCTGGAGGACCTCTTCTCGCAGACGGACTTCGTCCACCGCACGACCGAAGAGTCCTTCCTGCACGCCCGCTGCCGGGGGTGCGGGCTGATGTTCATCCGCGAGCGCCCGACCCCCGCGGCGATCGGACGCTACTACCCTTCCTCTTACAGCTTCTACCGCCCGGGCCGGCTGGAATCCCTCAAGGACTCCGTGAAATCCGTCCTCGGCTCGGCCTTCGCGCCGGGCGGCTCGCCGCTGCTCGCCGCCCTGCTCTGCCCCGTGCTCCCGATCGCCCGCCGCCTCGGCTGGCTCAACGCCATCCGCGGATATCGTTCCCCCGCCCTCGTGCCCGCCCCGGGGACGCGCCTGCTGGACGTCGGGTGCGGCTCCGGGACGACTTTCCATCCGTTCGGACGCCGCTACTCGCTTCGCTGGCTGTCTCGCCGGGGAGTCACGGCGGAGGGCGTCGAGCCCGACCCTCGCGCCTGCGCCGAGGCGCGCGCCGCGGGGCTGAGCGTCACCCAAGGAGACCTCCTCGGCGCGGACCTGCCGTCGGGGGCTTACGACGTCGTGCGCTTCAACCACTCCCTCGAGCACGCTCACGACCCCGCCTCCTACACGGCCCGCGCCCGGGACCTGCTCAAGCCCGGCGGCCTGCTGGTGATCTCGGTGCCCAACTACGACGGCGCGACCTATGAGCGCTTCCCCCGGGCCGTGGAGGCTCCACGCCATCTCTTCTATTTCAACCCCGCCTGTTTGAGGAAGCATCTGGAGTCGCTGGGCTTCGACATCGTCTCGCTCGTCACCCCGCCGACGCCGGAGGTCCTGCTCTACATCATGCGCGCCTTCGCTCCGGAGCAGGCCGCGTCCCTCCCGCCCGGCGAGGAGGTCTTCGCCCTGCTGCCCGAATGCCAGGCCCTCGCCGCCCGTTCCCGGGGCGACGACCTGGATCTCGTCGCGCGCAAACGCTGATTCCTCCGTCTAGGAGGAATTGATACAATCCCTCCCGCATGGCCCTACAGAACCGCACGCGCAAAGCGCAAGCCCCGGCGCTCCGCTCCGCCCCGGCCGTGGGCCTGCCCCCCTGGCTCCGCCACGGCCTGCGCACAGCCGGCCATCTCCTCTTCGACGCGCTCGCGGTGGCCGCGGCCTACCGCGTCGCCTTCTGGGCCCGGTTCGAATGGAGCTGGCTCGTGTCGCGCATCCCCCTCTCGGGCGAGGCCGTCGGCTGGGACCAGTACCAGGGCCTGCTCTACGCCGCGGTGCCGATCTGGCTGCTGCTCCTGCGCTCGAACCGGGTCTATTCCGCGTCCTTCATGAGCGCGGCGGACCGCTTCATCCAGCTCGTCAAGGCCGCGGCCCTCGGGACCTTGGCCACCTTGGCGGCCGCGTTCCTCTACGAGCGCCTCGCCTACTCGCGCGTCATGCTGGCCGTCGTCTTCCCCATCGGCATCGTCCTGCTGAGCCTGTCTCAAACCTTGGCCCTATGGTTCGACGAATGGCTGGCCGGCCTCGAGGCCGCGCGGCCCGTCCTCCTCGTCGGCGGCGGCTCGGTGGCGGCCGTGCTCAAGGACCGCATCCTCGCCCGCCACCCCGGAGCCGAGGTCCGGGAGACGCCCGCGCTCGCCGCCCCGGCCGAGTTCGACCGCCTGCTCGACGAGAAGAACTGGTACGAGGTCATCGTCCTGCGCACGCGCGACGCCCACGAGCGCATCCTCGCCGCGGCCGAGGCCTGCGACGCGCGCGGCATCCGCTTCGCCCTCGTGCCCGACCTGCTCGAGATCCGCATGGGCGAGGTCCAGATGGACCACCATCTCGGCATACCCGCCTACCGCATCAAGCACGCCTCGCTGACGCGCGCCAACTTCCTGGCCAAGCGCGTCTTCGACGTCGTCTTCTCCGCCGTCCTCCTCGCCGCCACCGCCCCGCTGTGGCTCGTCATCTGCGTCCTCATCAAGCTCGATTCCCCGGGCCCGATCCTCTTCACGCAGAAGCGCTACGGCTTCAAGCGACAGGTGTTCGAGGCGTTCAAGTTCCGCACCATGGTCGTCGACGCCGAGCAGAGGATCGACTCCGTGAAGGGCCTCAACGACCAGAAAGGCGCCTTCTTCAAGTCGAAGAGCGACCCGCGCGTGACGCGCGTCGGGAAGTGGCTGCGCCGCTTCTCGCTCGACGAGTTCCCGCAGTTCCTCAACGCGCTGCTCGGCGACATGAGCGTCGTCGGCCCGCGCCCGCTCGCCCTGACGACGGGCGAGGTCGAGGCCCTCGAGCGCGACTTCGGCGCCACTGCCAAGAAGCGCATGAACATCCTTCCCGGCATCACGGGTCTTTGGCAAGTCTCGGGCCGTTCCGACGTGTCGAGCGAGCAGCGCTTCGCCCTCGACCTCTTCTACATCGAGCACTGGTCTCTGGGCTTAGACCTCGAGATCATCATCAAAACGCCGGCCGTGATGCTGTTCGGCAAGGGGGCCTATTGACCGCGATCGCCGTCGACATTCCTCTCATCTCCTTGAAGGGCCAGCAGGCCGAGATCGGCGCCGAAACGAAGGCGGCCGTCGCGCGCGTGCTCGATTCGGGAGTCTTCATCCTGGGTCCTGAAAACAAATCTTTTGACGTCGAGTTCGCGCAGGCCGTCGGCGCGAAATACTGCCTCGGCGTCGATTCCGGCACCTCCGCGCTGGAGCTGGCGCTGGAAGCCGCGGGCGTCGGCCCGGGCGACGAGGTGATCGTGCCGTCGTTCACCTTTATCGCAACGGCGACCGCGGTCTCCGTATTGGGTGCTAAGCCGATCTTCGCGGATATTGATCCGATCACTTTGACGTTGGATTCGAAGTCGGTGGAAGGCGCTTGTACACCGAGAACCAAAGCCGTTGTCGCCGTTCATATCTTCGGCCAGCCTTGTGACATGGATCCGTTGCTGTCGTTGGCTCGTTCACGAAACCTCGCCGTCATCGAAGATTGCGCTCAATCGCATCTCGCGACCTACAAGGGCCGCCCGACCGGCTCCATCGGAGACCTCGGCGCCTTCAGCTTCTACCCGACGAAGAACCTCGGCGCGGCCGGCGACGCCGGGGCCGTCACGATGAACGACGCGAAGCTGCGCGACGCCGTCAACGAATTGAGGAACTGCGGCCGCTCGGCCGCGGCAGGCTACGATCACGTGCGCGTCGGGCACAACTGCCGCCTCGACGAGATACAGGCGGCCATCTTGCGCGTGAAGCTGCTCCGCCTCGAGGCTTGGACGGCGGCGCGGCGACGAGTCGCCGCGATCTACGACGAGGGACTCGCGGGACTTCCCCTCAAGAGACCCCCTCTGGGGTCCGAATCGAGCAAACCGGTGTTTCACCTCTACACCATCCGCACCGACCGGCGCGACGCGCTGGCCGAGGACCTGCGCCGGCACGGCATCGGCTGCGGCGTCTACTACCCGACGCCGGTCCATCTCCAGCCCGCCTACGCCGCGCTCGGCGTGAAGGCGGGGGCCCTGCCCGTCACGGAAGCCGCCTCGCGCGAGGCCCTGTCGTTGCCCATGTTCGCGGAGCTGTCCGCCGCGGACGCCGGGCGCGTCGTCGAAACGGTCCGCCGCTTCTTCAAATAGCTTGGCCCGCATCCTCTTCGTCAGCACGTCGACGACGGTCGGAGGAGCGGAGAAGACGCTGTACACCTTGGCCACGCTCCTGGACCCGAAGCGCCATCATGCCGTCGGCGTGGTCAGCGTCAAGCCGGAAGGCCCTTACGCTCAGAAGCTGAAGCAGCAGGGCCTGCACGTCGAGACCTTGGGCCTGACGGGCACGCCCCGCCCCGCCGACGCCGCCCGCCTGGCCGAGGTCATCACCCGCCTGCGCCCGGACGTCGTGCACGCCGTCATGTTCAAGGCCATCCAGCTCTGCCGCCTGGCCAAGCCCAAGGTCCCGTTCGCCTTCAAGCTCGTCAGCTCGCCGCGCGTGCACTACCGCACCCGCTCGGTCTGGACCTTGCTGCTCGACCGCGCGCTCAAGGGCCGCGACGACCTGCTCATCGCGGAGTGCGACGCGAGCCGGGATTACCTCGTCCGCAGCCTCGGCTACGCCCCGGCCAAGGTCCTCACCATCCGCAACGGCGTGGACCTCGCCGGCTGGCCCGTCTCCAAGGTCGACCGCCAGAAGCGGCGCATGGAGCTCCGGCTGGGCTCCGCCGACGTCCTCGTCGGCGCCGTCGGCCGCCTCGACAAGCAGAAAGGCTTCTCGTTCCTGATCGAGGCCATGGCGCGGCTCAAGAAGACCGACCTGCGCTGCGTGATCCTCGGCGAAGGGCCCGAGCGCCCCCGCCTCGAGGCCCAGATCCGCAAGCACGAGCTCGAGACGCGCGTCTGGCTGTACGGCGAGCGCCCCGACATCGTCACCTGGCTGTCCGCCTTCGACATCGCCTGCCTGCCGTCCTTGTGGGAGGGCCTGCCGAATTCCCTGCTCGAGGGCATGGCGCTCGGCCTGCCCGTCGTCGCCTCCGCCGTCGACGGCGTCCCTGAGGTCGTCGAGAACGGCAAGACCGGCGTGCTGGTCCCCCCGGGCTCTCCCGCCGCCCTGGCCAAGGCGCTGAAGGACCTGGCCGAGAGCCCCGAACGCCGCGCCGCCCTCGGCGCGGCCGCGCACGCCGCCGTCATGGAGAAGTTCACCGTCCGCCGCATGATGGACGAGTACCAGGACGCCTACACCTCCGTCGCCTCCCGCTGATCTTTCCCTATAGCGACCGTTCGTATTGACGGCGTAACATCGTTCCGATATACTGCCCCACATCTCGCGCGCGCGTATTAAGGAACGCCGACCTTAATGCGCCGTCCCGCTTTTTCAGGGGGGCGGGATCACATACCACATCTTGCTCTCCACGCGCATCCGACGGATCATCGGCGCGGCGTCGCTCGCGGTTTTCGCGGGCCTCGCCGCTTTCCCCGCGCTCGCCCAGTTCAGCGCGCCGTACGATCCGGATTTCCCTCCTCCGCCCGCGAAGTCCGAGCCGGTCAAGACCGCGCCCGTCGAGGAGCCCTCCGTCGAAGCGCTCCCGCCGGCCGACGGATTCCGGCTCCTCGACCGCCCCGAGGGAGGCGGCTTCCTGACGCCCGCCCCCGCCGCGTCGACCGAGCCCGCGAAGACGCCCCGCGACCCCGGCGAGGTGCGCGCCGGCATGACGCCGATCCAGTACGACGCCTCGCGCTTCGAGCGCGTGCGCGAGCAGGTCGACCGCGGCGAGGAGCCGGGCGAGGAGCGCACCGGTCCCGACGGCGGCTCCCTGCTCCTCGACTCGGACGTCGCGCTCTCGACCGCCGCCCCCAAGCCGCCGCCTCCCGAGGTCGAGTTGCCGACCTACGGCACCAGCCTGTCCGTGACGGGCCGCAAGGTCATCGGCTTCAACTTCTCCGAGAAGCGCTTCCTCAACTCGCAGAAAACGACGGGCCGGGCTCAAACGACGAATCTCATCGAGATCGACCAGCAGCTGCAGCTGCGCATGCAAGGCAAGGTCGGGCCGAAGATCACCGTCAACGTCGACTACGACGACACGAAGCTCAACCAGCAGGACATCTCCGTCGTCTACCAGGGCGACCCGAACGAGGTCGTCCAGAACGTCTCCTTCGGCGACATCGACCTCTCCCTGCCCGCGACGGAGTTCGTCTCCTACAACAAGCAGCTGTTCGGCATCCGCGCCGACGTGAAGTACAAGGGCTTCCGCTCCACCTTCATCGGCTCGCGCACGAAGGGAACCACGAAGACCAAGCAGTTCACCGGGAACTCCCAGTTCGTGGCGACCGACCTGCAGGACATCTCCTATCTGCGCCGCCAGTACTACGACGTGACCTTCGGCAACGTGTCCCGCCTTCCCGTCCGCGCCGGCACCGAGCGGGTGTTCCTGGCCAAGCAGGAGGTCGGCGTCACGAACCTCAACGAGCAGACCTTGGTCGTCGACGATATCGTCTGCGTGGGCCTCAACTGCGTGGACAGCTCGACCTTCACCGGCAAGTTCCTGCCCCTCGTCGCCGGCCAGGACTACACGATCGACTACGCGAAAGGCATCCTCCAGTTCCGCAACCAGCTTCTGCCCCAGTACGTGGTCGCCATCGACTACGAGGACAACTTCGGCAATCAGCTCCGTTTCCAGAGCTCGAGCAGCACGCTGATTCCAAATCTTGCCCGTCCCGACCGCTTCAAGATCATCAAGACCGCCTCGGACATACCGATCATCTCGACGCAGACCGAGGCGGGCTACAACCGCGAGTTGAAGACGTTCTACTCAGTCGGTCAGAACCAGATCGTACGCGACAACGGCCGCGGGAACTTCATCCTGCGCGTCCTCGACTTGAACCGCGTCGAGGTCGGCCCCGGCCTGGACCCGGTCCAGAAATACCCGGACACCATCGAGGTCGACTTCGAGAACGGCATCTTCCGGCTCAAGCAGCCCTTCTCGGTCGGCAACTCCTCGCCGACCACGCCCGACCCCGACGTCTACGCCCAGACCCCGATCTCCAAGCGTCTGTTCCGCATCGAGTACAACTACCGCTTCAAGACCTTCTTCCTCGAGCCGAACCTCGTCGTCCAGTCCGAGATCGTGATCCTCGACGGGCAGAAGCTGACCCGCAACGTGGACTACTTCATCGACTACGAGGCCGGCTTCATCACCTTCTTCAACCCGGACCGCATAGGGCCCTCCTCGACCATCGACATGAGCTTCGAGGTCGCCCCCTTCGCCAACATCAACAACGACACCTTGCTCGGCTCGCGCGTCTCCCACGAATGGGGCCCCGAGGGCCGGTATTCCGTCGGCTCCACGCTCCTGTATCAAGCCGGCTCGAAGTCGCCGACGGTCCCGCAGATCACCGAGCTCGCGAAAAGCCTGCTCGTCTACGAATTCGACGCCCAGGTCAAGCGCCTCAAGATCGGCGACAAGCTGATCGTGACCTTGGCCGGCGAGTTCGCCCAGAGCCGGCAGAACCTGAACTTGAATCCCTACGCCCTCATCGACAACATGGAGGGCATCAAGCAGGAGGAGCAGGCGCCGACCTTGGCATCACAGTGGCAGATCGCCTCCAACCCTCTCGGGAGCGTCAACGGTCCTGCCGCGCCGAACAAGCTGAACTGGATCTCCGAGGACGTCAACATCCTCGAGATCAATCCGCGCGCCCAGGCCGGCTCCGGCGAGAGCCAGAAAGTACTCCAACTCCAGTACGGCGGCGGCGGTGCGACCCCGCTTGTCGACAATGATGAAGTGTCGATCGTCTTCCCGTTCTCGGTCTCCGGCGTGGACATGTCCCAGAAGACCATCCTCGAGGTCGTCATGTTAGGCGACGGAAGCAACAATCAGTTGAACTTCCGCCTCGGCGGTATCGACGAGGACTCGGACGGCAACGGTGCAATGGGGACGGAGGATGCGAACGGCGACGGCATCCTCCAGCCGACCGAGGACAACGGCTGGCAGTATACCGTCGCTCCAACCCAACCCTATGGCGCGGGCAACGGCATTTTAGACAGCGAAGACCTCAACAAGAACGGCTTCCTCAACCCCGACGATTCCAGCGGAGCGGATTTCGGTTACAAGTGTATTGGCGGCGGCAACTGCACGTCCGGGACCGGCGTGGCGGGGACCCCAGGCGTTCCGGGCGGGAACACTCTGCACGACGTGACGGCCGCGGCGACCGCCGAACGAACATCGATAGACTTCGCTGGTCCGACCTGGCACACCTTCCAGATCCCGCTGAACATCTCGACGGCCACCATCACCCGCTTCACCAACATCAAGCATCTGCGCGTAACCATCCGCAAACCCGCCGGCGGCGGCGCGACGAACGGCATTATTAAGTTCGCGCGCATCGCCGTCGTCGGGAATACCTGGCAGCGCGGCGCCGCCGGCGATCCGGCGGTGGCCGGCTCGGGCGCGACGTTCAACGGCGAGTCGCTGACGGTCACGCCGGTCAACAGCGTGGACAACCCGACCTACACCCCGATCTTCAACGCCGCCGGCGACGCCTCCCAGGTGTTCAACGACCTGTACGGCAGCCTCTCGAGCCTGCAGAAGCAGTCGAACACAAAGAACCTCTCCGAGCAGGCGCTCCAACTGGCCTTCACGAATCTCGCCTCCGGCACTACCGTCTACACCAAGCGCGTGTTCTCGCGCGCGATCGACATCAGCCAGCACCGTGACTTCAACTTCCTGCTGTTCGGCAACGCCGCCGGCGCGGACACGACGGGGAACCAGACCTTCTTCCTCCGGGCGGGCTCCGACCAGGACTACTTCGAGGTCCAGGTCCCCATCACCTTCACCGGCTGGCGGAAGATCCGCGTCAAGCAGACCGACCGGAACAAGGATTCCGTGATGGACGGCTGGGCCCCTGACGTCCCCGGCGCCGTCGTCGTGTCCAGCGGCAACCCCAGCCTCCAGCAGGTCGGACAGCTCGTCGCCGGCGTGATGTCCCGGACCGGCGCGAACCCGGCCGGCGCCGTCTTCCTCAACGAGATCCACGTGGCCGAGCCCGTCACCCGCGTCGGCACCGCGAACAAGATCCAGGCCGACTTCGAGGCGCCCGGCTGGGGCACGTTCGGCCTCAAGCACCGCGCGATCGACCGCAACTTCCAGACGCCGACCTCGGTCGTGTCGAACCAGGACAACACCGAGGACGCGAGCTACCTGAACCTGACGCGCCTCGCGTGGTTCCCGATGAGCTTCAGCATCAACCGCCACATCACCGACACCCCGAGCACCGTGCAGACGGGCAACCTCTCGAACCTCGTCAACCTCCTGCAGCAGGGCAAGGTCACGACCTGGGTCGGCTCGGCGCAGGGCAACATCGCCTACGGCGCCTATCCGCGCCTGAACCTGTCCCACACGCGCAACCGCATCGAGTACGACCTGCTGACCCGCCTCGACGACCGGCAGACCTACAACGGGACGATGCAGTACGGCGTGCCTTCGCAGAGCCGGTTCCTGCCGCGGACCATCGACGCCAACGCCGGCCACACCCGCTTCGACGTGACCTTCGACGACCCGGTCGTCAAGCGAAGTCCCGGAAACTTCGACACCGCGGAGCGGACGAACTCCTACGGCCTGCGCATGACCTTCACGCCGTGGACCGGCTCCTCCTTCAACCCGTCGTGGTCGATGACCAAGGTGACGGAAAGCCGCGTGGACTCGACCGGGGTCGCCCCGGTCTCGACCCGCTACCCGAAGTCGTTCTCGCAGTCGGCCGGCTTCTCGTCGAACTACCGCCTGCTGAGCTGGCTCAACCCGCAGGTCAACTATCAGATCGACACGATCGAGAACAACATCCTGGCGGTCTCCACCTTCGTCCTGGCGGGCTCGACCTACGTCTTCACGCCGGGAGACATCAAGACCGTCAACCGCTCGGCGAACGCGTCGATCAGCCTGCCGATCCAGATCAGCGATATCTTCCCGCGGTCCAAGCTGTTCCGCTCGGTCAACGTCATCTCCGGCTATCAGCTCCAGGACGGCGACGTCTGGAACCAGGTCGAGAAGGGCCTCTCGCCGCAGAAAGCGCTCTGGATCCGGACCCCGCTGCGGCCGTCGAACCCGGTCGCCCAGCGGGTCAACCTGACCTTGCGCGACATCTGGAACTCGACCCAGCGCTGGTCGCCGCTCGACGGCTACGACCTGCGCGGGCGCAAGGCGGCCTGGCGCTCGCTGTCGCTGTCGAACAACTACGTGCTCAGCGTCCAGCGCAACGAGGTGACGGGCACGCCGTCCAAAACGATCTCGCGGACCTTGCCCGACGCCGTCGTGAGCCTCGCGCAGCTCGAACAGCTCCTATACAGCGAACGCTGGATGGCCAACACCCAGATAGACTTCAAGTACTCGATCCGCACGACCGAGAACGTCGGCTCGACCTTGAACACCGAGAACGCCTTCGCCACCTCCTTGCGCACGATCGTCATCAAAAGATACGAGACCTTGGTCAGCTACAACCAGCGCGCGTCTAAGAACAAGGACCTGCGCATCGCCGCGAACACCCAGGAGACGAAGCACGAGGACGTCACGACCCAGGTCACCTTCGACATCCGCAAGTTCCGCATCACCCCGAAGGTCGACTACGCGAAGGACATCACCAAGCTCGGCACCGGCGTGAAGACGCAGGACGTCGAGGTCATCACGCCGAGCGTGCTCGTCCGCGCGGACCTGGCCCTGCCCGCGGGACTGCGCCTGCCCGGCTCGGCCAAGCCCCTCCTGTTCACGAACCGGATCATCTGGACGACGTCGGCATCCCTCGCCCAACGGCGCTCGCCCGTGACGGTCGCCGACAACTCCCGGCTGTTCTCGCTGAACACCAGCGGCGACTACGAGATCGCGAAGAACCTGCGCATGACGCTCAACGGCTCGGCGCAGCGCCTGTGGCACCGCTTCCTCAAGGAAGAGGACTTCGTCGCCTTCGCCTTCGGGACCACCTTGACCTTCCAGTTCTAGACCATGCGAACCCGCGCGATCCTGCTCGCCGCCGTCCTCGCCGCCTGCCGTCCGACGCCTCCGTCGGACGCCGGCGCGTCCTTTCTTCCTCCCGATGGCAAGCGCGCCTTCGCCCTCGCCATCGACAAGAGCCAGACCCAGTTCCTGGCCGCCGGCGACGCCGTCGAGGTCCTGATCATGGTCGAGACCCCGCGCGCCGACGCCACGAGCGACATCCGCTCCGAGCACTTGGCGTCCCGCGCCGAGGTCCTGCGCGTCAAGAACGACTGGTCCGAGGGGACGGGCCTCGTCGCGCTCGCCCTCTCGCCCGAGGAAGCGCAGGTCGCCGCGTTGGCCGTCGAGCGGGAGGACCGCCTGTTCCTGAACAAGCTGTCCGCCGAACCGGGCGGCCTGAAGCGCAAGGATCCCCCCGTCGAGCCCCCGATCCTGGGAAAAGACCAGCGCGGCCTGGCCGTGCTCGTCTACCCCGACCAGCAGGAATTCATCGCCTTCGGCGACCGTCTCGACGTGATCGTCGCGCGTCAGGGCTACAAGGCCGGCGGGAGATCCGAGTTGACGGCGGTGACCGTGATGCAGGACCTCACGGTCCTGCGGGCCGCCCCGCCCGAGGGCGACGAGGAGTGGGCCACCGTCCAGCTGAGGGTGAGCCCGGAGCAGGCGAAGGTCCTCACGCGCGCCGTCGCCGGCGACGACCACCTTTCGTTCGCCGTGCGCGCGCCCTTCGACGCCGGAACGCGCGCGGTCGAGCCGTCGAAGATGAGCCGCCGGATCGGGATCGACGCCGAACGCGCCTCCCCGCGCCTATGAATCCGGCCGCGCTGCTCGTCCTGCTCTCCACCGCCTCCGCCGTCGCGCCGAACGGCCTGCCGGAGCGCTGGGAGCCCCTGGAATTCCCCAAGGTCAAGGCGCACACGGCCTACGAGTGGAGCCCGTCTTCCGGGGCCGTCCACGCCCGCGCCTCGGGCTCGGCCTCGGGCCTCGTCTACCGGCACCGGGGACCCGTCGCGTCCGCGCCCGTCCTGCGCTGGCGCTGGAAGATCGCCGGCACCCTTCCGAAAGGAGACGAGAGCTCGAAGGCCGGAGACGACTACGCCGCGCGGGTGTACATCACCTTCAAGTACGAGCCCTCCCGCGTCGGCCTCGCCGCGCGCCTCAAGTACGGGGCGGTCAAGGCCCTCCGGGGCGAATACCCCCCGCACAACGCGATCGCGTACGTCTGGGCCAACAAGCTCGCCGCCGGGGAGTCCGCGCCGAGCCCGTACACGGACCGCGTGATGATGGTCGCCGTGCGCTCGGGGGATTCCGCCGCCGGGGAGTGGCGCTCCGAGGAGCGCGACGTGCTCGAGGACTACCGGCGGCTGTTCGGCTCGGAGCCGCCTCCCTACGCCGGGATCGCGCTGATGACCGACGCCGACGACACCGGCGGCGACGCCGAGGCCTGGTACGCGGATGTCACGCTCGGCGGCCGATAGACCTTGCTAGAATAGCCGCATGTTCGCCCCGGCCCCCGCTTTGCCCCCGGTCTCGCTCGAGGCGGCCTTCGTCGAGGCCCGCGCCGCCGTCCGGCCCGCCGAGGACCCCATCTCGGTCCTCGCCCGCGCCGCCTCACCCGCGGAGAAGCTCGCCGCGCTCGAGGAGCTCCACGGCTCCCTGCCGACCGCGCCGCAGGCGCGCCGCACGAAGGGCCTCGAGGCGATCCGCGCCGCGGCCGTCTCGCCCGCCGAGGCCCCCGCCGTCCGGGCCAAGGCCCTGCTGTACCTCGGCTACGCCGTGCCCGTCGTCGGCGACGCGGGCGCCCGCGCCGCCGCGGTGCGCGCCCTGCTCGATTCGACGCGCCTGCCGGGCTACCGACTGTTCGCCCTGCGCGGGCTGGCGCCGGCGACGCACGACCTGCCTCCCGCGGTCGAGGCTCCGGTCCAGGAGACCCTCCTGGACCTCCTTGCCGGGCCGCTCGCGGACGAGGAGCGGATCACGGCGCTCGTCGCCCTCGACGCGTTCGTCCGCTCGCGCGAGGACCTCCCGCGCCGCCGCCCCGACCTCGTCGCCGCCCTCGACGCCCGCGCTCTCGTCCCGATGGAGGCCGACCCGGCCGCGTTCGCCGCGAACGGCCCGCCCGCCGCCCGCTCGCTCTGGATCGCCGTCGTCTGGCACTCCGCGCGCAACCGCGCGGCCAACGGCGAGAGCGCGGCGCTCGCGCGGGTCGCCGTCCTTTTCGCCGCGCTCGCCGCGCACGAGACCGACGCCTCGGTCAAGGCTCAGATCGCGGCGTTCCTCGCCGCGCCCGCCCCCTCGCCCCTTCCCTGAGCGCCCGTCAGCGCGCGACGGCCGCCGCCTGCTCGTACGCGGAGCGGAACACCTCCTGGGCGAAGCTCTCGAGGGTCGTCGGCGTCGTGTTCAGCGGGGAACGGACCTCCGTCCCTTCGATCAAGACCTCGTTCATGTGGCGGCTCAGCTCGATCATCGCGTCGGCGTAGCCCTCCGTCAGGCCCAGGTCGAGCATCGATCGGCGCGCCTCGTCGTAGGACTGCTGCGCGTAGCCGAGATCCGGCTTGCCGATCGCCCGGCCCAGTATGCGGGCCGCTTCCGTCATCGTGTACTCGCGCGGGCCCAGCAGCTCCCTGACCCGCGGCTGCAGGAACGGCTCCTCGGCGAGAAGCTCCGCGGCCTTGGCCCCGATGTCCGGAGTGGCGATCATCGGGATCGCGATGTCGGGACGCAGCGCCGCGGCGTAGCGGCCGTGGCGGGAGACGTAGTCCACCCCCCCGAGGAGGTTCTCCATGAAATACGCCGGCCGCAGATGGACCAGCTCGGGGATGTCCAGGGCGTTGAGCCTCTCCTCCATGTCGTGCAGGCCGAGGATGGGCCCCGTGCCGGCGTGAAGATGGGCGTTCAGGCTGCTGAGGAAGACCACGCGGCGCACGCCGGCCGCCTTCACCGCGGCGGCCAGCTTCGCGCCGAGCTCGTCGCTGCGCTTGCGCAGGCTGGGCGCCTTGAAGTCGGGCGGTATCATGAGGAAGACCGCGTCCGCTCCGGTGAACGCGTTCGTCAGGGCGACGAGGTCGTCGTCGGGCACTCCCGAGGTCCGGGAGACCTTCCGCGCCTCGTGACCGGCCTCCTTGAGCTTCGTCACGATCGCCTTTCCGACGTGCCCGGTCGCTCCCGTCACCGCTATCGTTTTCTTGGCCATATAGTCATGATGACTCATCGGCGGGCGCGCGGGAATGGAGAGGCGGTAAACGTCTCGTGACGCCGATGGAGCTCGCGCCGCGGCTGTTCCCGGAAACAGTCCCGGCTAGCGGGTCGGCTTGCGCGCGAGGACGACGAGGCGTCCGCTCGACTTGAGGCGGCCGAGCGCGCCGAGGCCGCTCCAGGAATTGACCGGCTCGAGGCCCGCGCGGCGCAGGGCCGCGTACAGGCGGGGCTTGTCGTAGCCGCGGACGACGAAGCGCGAGCGCAGCTCGGGCTTGCCCGGGCGCAGGATGATCCAGGCGTTGACGATCCTCGGGTCGCGGCCCTCGACCCACACCGCGTCCTGCAGGAGATAGGCGCCGTCGGCGCGCCGGTCCCAGCGGCGGCGCTGGCCGTGCTTCTTCACCCAGGCGAAGTCGATGAGGTCGATGAGGAACAGGCCGCCGGGCTTGAGCGCGCGCGCCACGCCCTTGAGCGCCTTGAGGTCGTCCGAGGGCTTGGCGAAATAGCCGAAGCTCGTCCAGAGGTTCATCGCCGCGTCGAACTCCCCCTTGAAGGGCAGGCGGCGCATGTCGCCGCGCGCGAACAGGCAGTTCTTCATCCCGCGGGCGCTGCCGCGGGCTTCCTTGAGATAGGCCTCGGTCTTGTCCACGCCGACGACGAAGACGCCGCGCCGCGCGAGCAGGACCGCGTGCCTTCCCGTGCCGCAGGCGAGGTCGAGCAGGCGTGCGCCCGGCTTGAGCCCGAGCGCGCGCCAGGCGGCCGCGGCCTCCATCGGCGCGGCCGCCAGCGCCTCGGGGGCGCCGGGCGTGAAGACGGGGGCGCGGAAGAACTGCTTCGCCCAGCCGCTCATCTCTTCTCCAGCCAGCCCTTCAGGCCCTCGAGCGTCTCAGACGGGATCGCGTGGCCGCCCTCGAAGCGGCGCAGTTGGCCCCGCCAGCCCGCCTCGACGAGCGTCTTCTCCAGCGCGCGCGCCTGCGCGAAGCCGAGGATGGGGTCGACGGACCCGTGCGACTGGAAGAAAGGCAGGCCCTTCTTAGCCGGCGCGAGCTCGGCGGTCTTGGCCTTGTCCACCAAAGTCCCGGACAGGATCGCGACGCCCGCGGGGGCCGTCTCGGCCCGCAGGGCGAGGTCCACGGCGAGCATCGCGCCTTGGGAGAACCCCATCAGCACGATCCGTTCCCACGGGATCGCGAGCCCGGCGATGAAGCGCTGCAGCTCCTCGCGCGCCCACTCGAGGCCCGGGGGCTCGCGAAGGGAAAGGTCGCGCGCCGTCCCGGTCCTCTGCGCCTCCTCGAAGGCGGCCACGTCGATGGGAAACCACGCCCGGCCGCCCCAGTCCAGGACCTCGGGCGCGTCGGGGAAGAACCAGGCGATCGGCCGCTTCGTCTCGAGCTCCTGCGCCAGCGGCGCCAGGTCGCGCATGTCGGCGCCGTAGCCGTGAAGGCAGATCACGGCGAGCGCGTTCGGATCGGAACTGGGGACCTCGATCGCGTCGAGGTTCCCGAAACGGACGAGCCGCGGCTTCTGCATCATCGTTTTCCTTCCCTCCGCCCCCAGGTGGAGCGCTGCGGCCGGTAGCCAGTCTTCGGGGCTTTCGGCTTGTCCTTCATGTGGGTATGCTCGTGGAAATCCTTCTCGGAGCGCGCGCGACGGGCGAGCAGGGCCTCCTTGGGCGGGTGCTCCCCGATGAGGCAGTCGCAGCCGGAGCCGATCAGGTCCTTGCGGCCGGCGGCGAGCAGGGCCTCGCGCACCTCGAAGTAGTTCTCCGGCTTGAAGAACTGGAGCAGGGCGCGCTGCAGGCGCCGGTCGCGCATGCCCTTCGCCACGGGCATCGGCAGGCCGGTCACGGGATCGCGTCCCGTGTAGTACATCGCCGTGGCGAGGTCGTGAGGGGCGGGGATGAAGTCCTGCACCTGGTCGGGCTTGTAGCCGTGCTTCTTTAGGAACACGCCGAGCTCGATCATCGCCTTGAGGTCGGAGCCGGGGTGGCTGGAGATGAAGTAGGGGACGAGGAACTGCTTCTTGCCGGCCTTCCTGCTCTCGGCGTCGAACTTCCTCGCGAAGTCCTCGAACGTGTCGTGCCGCGGCTTCTTCATCAGCTCGAGGACCTTCGGGTCGACGTGCTCGGGCGCGACCTTCATGCGGCCGCTGACGTGATGAGTGGTCAGCTCGGTCATGTACTCGGGCGAGAGGCGGGCGAGGTCCATGCGGATGCCGGAGGCGACGAACACCTTCTTGATGCCGGGGATCTCCCGGGACTTCCTCATCAGCCCCACGAGCGGCCCGTGGTCGGTGCCGAGGAACTTGCACACGACGGGGTGCACGCAGGACAGGCGTTTGCAGATCTTCTCGACCTCGGGCTTCGTGCAGCGCATCTTGTACATGTTGGCCGTCGGGCCGCCGATGTCGGAGATGACGCCCTTGAACTCGGGGTCCCGCGCGATCATATTCAGCTCGCCGAGGACGGAGCCCTCGGAGCGGGATTGTATGGTCCGGCCCTGGTGGGCCGTGATCGAGCAGAAGGTGCAGCCGCCGAAGCAGCCGCGCATGATGGTGACCGAGTCCTTGATCATCTCCCACGCGGGGATCGCGGCGCCGGCGTAAGAGGGATGGGCTCGCCGCGTGTAGGGCAGGCCGTAGTAGAAGTCCATCCGCTCCTGCGTGACGGGCAGCTGCGGCGGAGTGATCACCACGGCGCGCGCGCCGTGCTTCTGCGTCATGGTCTTGGCGTTGAAAGGGCTCGTCTCGTGATGGGCGAGGCGCGCCATCGCGAGGAACGAGTCCTTCGACTCCTTCACCGCCTCGAAGCTCGGCAGAGCGACGACCTCCGGGCCCGACGGGACCGTCTCGGAGGCGCCGAGGAAGTACGCCACGCCGCGCAGGTCGCGGCAGTCCTTGACGCTCTTCCCGGCCCGGAGCCGCTCGGCGATCTCGACGATGGACTCTTCGCCCATGCCGTAAGCGACGAGATCGGCCTTCGAATCGAGGAGGACGGACGGGCGCACCGAATCGGACCAGTAGTCGTAGTGGGCCAAACGACGCAGCGAGGCCTCGACGCCTCCCGCGATCACCGGCACGCCGGGGAACGCCTCGCGGGCTCGCTGACAGTACGGAATGGTCGCGCGGTCAGGACGAAGACCGATTTTTCCTCCCGGCGAGTACGCGTCGTCGTTGCGCACCTTCTTGTTCGCCGTGTAGTGGTTGATCATCGAGTCCATGTTCCCCGCGGAGATCGCGAAGAACAGGCGCGGACGGCCGAAGGTCCGCCATGGCTCGGCGCTGCGCCAGTCCGGCTGGGACAGGACGGCCACGCGGAAGCCCGCCTGGTCGAGCACGCGCCCGAGCAGCGCCATCGCGAACGAGTAATGGTCGATGTAGGCGTCGCCGGTGACGAAGACGATGTCGACCTCGTCCCAGCCGCGCGCCTCCATCTCGGCGCGCGTCATGGGCAGGAATCGGGGGTCGGGTCGGAAGGAGGGAGCGGTCACGGCTAGGTATATTATCGCACGGATGGGCGTTTCCTCGACGACAAAGGCCTTGATAATACCGGACCGGGGGCTTATACTCCACCAGGCTCCCCTCCATGACCCGCCTCTTCGTCCTCGTCGTCCTGTCCCTGCTTTCGGCGGAGAACGCGGCCGCGGCGGCCGACGGCGCGGTCGTCTCGGCCCGGGCGCAGGCGGCGCGCGCCTGCGGGGCCGTCCCCGAAAGCTGCGCCGAGGCCGAAGCCGTCCTCGACGGCTACCTCGAGCTGCTGAAGAAGGCGAACGCCTGCGTCCGCAAGCCGTGCTCGGTCGAGACGGTCTCCACGATCTACGACCGGGACTGGGAGCTCGACAAGCGGGAGCACGCCCTGCCCGCGGCGGCGCGCGCGCACGCGGGCGACCGGCCCTTTCTCCGCCTCAGCCTGCTCGTGCTCGGCCGGGGCGCCGCGGCCATGGCGGCCGCCGATCCGGCCGCGAGGACGAAGCGGAAATGGCGCGCCGATCCCGAGATGTCCCGGACCCTCGGCGCGCTCTGCGGCCGGGACGCCGAATACTGTTCGCTCGCGAACAGCGTGCTCTCCCGCGCCCGCGGGGTCCGCGCCGCCGCCCAGCGATGCGAAGCGGACCCGTGCGGCCTCGCCGAGCTCGACCGCCAGGCGGCGGACATGGAGCACGCGGTCGGAGACTATTACTTCAAGCTCGAGGACCGCGTCGCGTTCGACGGCGAGCCGATCTTCGCCATCCTCTCGGAAACGCGGACGCATCTCTCGGAGATGATCGCGCGCGCCGCCGAACTGAAGCTCGGAGAGCTGGAGCAGGGAGAGGCGGCGGCGAGCGCCCGGATGGACGCTCTCGAGAAGACCCCCGCCGGGTCCGACGTCTCCGCGGCGATGGCGGCGCTCGAGGCCGACAGGTCCGCCTTGCTCGAGGTCTACGGCGACGCGGCGGTCGGCGCGGACCGAGCGATCTCGCTCGTCGAGGCCGATTTCACCGCGGACCCCCAGCGCGAACGGCTCAACGCGGCGGTGGCGCGCCTCGCCTCGCTCCGCGCGCGGATGTCCGCCCTGCGCATCGCGCGGGGCTTGGGCGGCGGGGCCGCCGACGAGAGCGGCGGGGTGGCGATCCCCGAGGCGGGCGCGCGGCCCGCGGTCTACACGGGGGCCTACCGGCCCGCCGGCAGGACCGTGGCGATGGACCGGCGCAAAGTCCCGCTCGCCCCTTCCGGGGCCCTCTCCGCCCCCGACATCCTCCCGGACGCGCCGGCGTCGCTGCTCGAGCGCGCCAAGAACATCGCCGGCTCCGACACGATGAAGCGCGCCGACGCGCTCCGGCGCTCCGGCCTGACCCGCACGCTGGGCGACCCCGGAGGGCGGGCCGCGTTCGTTCACGCGCAAGCAGGGCCGATGGCGTGCGCGATCGTGGTGCAGCAGCAGATCCTTCTCGCGCTCGGGCTTCTGCCCAAGGACGATCCGGTCGCCCAGGAGAACGCGCTCGCCGAGGAAGCGGCGCGCCGCGGATTCTTCGACGAAGGCACGCCCGACGCCTACAACGGGGAACTCCTCATCGAACGCGGGCTTCTGGTGTCCAAGCAGTCCGGCGTGGGGCTCGAGGTCCTCGACGCGGCCGTCCGCCGCGGCGGCATGGTCATCGCCAACGTCGACGCCCGGCCGCTGTGGGATCAGAGATCGAACGCGCCGGTCGGCCACACGGTGCTCGTCACCGGCGCGGAGATCGAGCGCTTCGGCGAGGGGAAGACCCTGGGCTACTACATCAACGACAGCGCCCCGCCGGTCGGCGCCGGCCGGTTCGTCCCCGTCGAGACGTTCCGAGCCGCGTGGAACGGCCTCTATCGCACGTTCGCGGAGGTCCGTTGAAGATCCGGGCCCTCGGGCTGCTCCTCGCCGCCCTGTGCGCCTGCGGCCGCAAGGCCGCGGAGAGCGAGGCGAAGCCGTCCGCGCTCGAGAGCGCCGTCCGGATGCTCGCCGCGGCGCCTCCGTGCTCGTCGCGCATCCCCCAGGAGTGGTCGCCGTCCCGGCCGGTCCCCACGCTCGCCGGCGGCTCGCTCCGCTACCGGATATTCTTCTTCGGGCGCGAGGGCGATCCCACCAAGGGCTTCACCTTTCACGCGCCCCAGGGCGAGGCGGCCTTCACGCCCGCCGGGCGCGTGCTCGATTGCCGCCGGCTCGCGGGCCCGCCGCGGACGATCGCGCGCGACGCGCGTTTCGACTCCACGCCGCTCGCCGACATCCTGGCGAGGTCGTCCGAGCTGTACTCCCGGACCGAAGCCGTCGCCGCGCTCTTCGCTTCGGGCCGCGACCCCGGCGGCGAGGGACGTGCCAAGATCGCCGCCTTCTGCCGGGATTTCGCCGGCCTCGCCGACCCGTCCCATGCCGCCGCCTATCGCGCGCTCGCTCCGGACTTCTGGAGCTGGGTCGAGAAGAACGGCGGCTCGGCTCCCGCACCCGCCAAGTAGCGCGCCCCGCGGGCTGTAAGGTTCCGCCCTCCTCCCGCGTATCATCCCCGGACGCAGGCCCGCTCCGCACCAGAGGCCCGAAGCGTCCGGAGAACAAGCTTTATGAACCGCCTCGAAGCCGTCGCCGGAGCCTCTCTCGTCGCCCTCGTCGCCGCCGGTCTCGGTCAGAAGTACCACGAGCTCTCGAAGCTCGCCGGGACTCCCCCGCCCGTGAAGAACGTCCTTCCCAGGATCCAGTTCGAGACCCGCCCGGAGCGCACCGTCGACGCCGCGATCGGCGCCTACCTGTCCGGCGCGGAGGCCGCCGCCGAGTCCGACAAGCGCGTCCATCTCGGCAGCCTCCTCGCCTCGCTCGAGTCCCCCGAGTTCGACGGGGAGGAGCTCGACGCCGTCGCCGCCGAGAGCCTGGCCAAGACCGTCGTCTCCGTGCTCGAGAAGGGCGGCGACCGCGACGAGGAGGATCTCGAGCTCCGCCGGCGCGCGGTCGGCTTCCTCGCCGCCCGCGTCCCGGGCCGCACCAGCCGCGACTTCGTCCTCAAGGCCCTGGAGGAAGGCCCGGTCGAGGTGCGCGTCGAAGCCCTCAAGCGCGTCGGCTCGCCGCTCGGCGTGCGCGGCTCGGTGGTGTACGCGAAGGTCAAGGAGCTCGGCGAGAAGGGCCTCGTGCCCGATGCGCTGCTCCCCGGCGTCCTGCGCCGCACCGGCGGCGTCAAGGCGAAGGACGTCCTCGCGGCGATGATGACTTCGACGGACAGCGCCAAGCTCATCGCCGGCTGCGCGATCTCCCTCCAGGACTATCGCGATCCCGAGCTCATCGGGACGATCCTGGAGCGGCTCGAGGCGGTCGGCATGATCGACAGCGCCGGCAAGCTCCCTTGGCTCAGCCCGGCGCTCCTCGACGAGCACCTGAAGTCCGCGGACAAAGCCTCCTTCCGCCGAGGTATGATGGCGATGGCGGCTCGGCCGGTCCTGGTGAAGACGGGGATGGCGCACGTCGAGAAGGGCCTGCAGAGCCCGGACCCCGACACGCGCCGGCACGCGGCGGTCGCCGTGAAGAAGGCGGTCGTCGCGAAGATCGTCGACGCGAAGCAGGGACAGACCCTGCTGGCGGGCCGGCTGCAGGTGGAGACGGAGCCGGTGCTGAAGGCCGAGCTGACGGGAGGCCTGGAGAGGATCCACACTCTCCTCGAGCAAAAGGAGACGGGCGTCCAGTAAAGGAGAGTCCCGCAAACGTATCGGAGCCTCCCGCTCTCGGCGCGGGGGGCTCCTTCGTTTACGGCCGGGGCTTGGCCGGGGCGCCGCGGGTCGCCGTGGACAAGGACGGGTCGGGAAGGCTGTTGGGGTCCGGTTTCGAGTCCGGATCGGGAAGGAAATCCTCGGGCCTCGTGGGGTCGCCGGGGCCGGTGCTGACGCGCGGCGTCGAGCCGGTCAGGGGCCTTCCCGGGGCGGAGACCAGGACGGAGTCGGGCTGCGTCCGGCGGAAATGGTCGACGATGAAGTAACCGGCGACGAGGAGGGCGAGCACGAACGGCCCCAGCTCCCAGAGCTTCCCTTTCATAGGGGATAGTATAGCGCTTAGCGGCGGGACGAGGCCGCGCCGAAGCGCGCCTTGAGCTGGCCGATGTAGGTGGAGGCGACGATCACGCCGTACTGCATCGCGCGGTTGACCTTGCCCCGCAGGCTGTCCGCGCGGACCATGCGGGGAGCGTATTCGCCGGGCTTGCGCTGGAGCTCGGCCTCGAGCGCGGGGTCGAGGGAGATCACGATGTAGTCGCCGGTGTGGACGAGGTCGATGATGCCGCGCGTCGGCGTGGACGGGAAGTCGTGGACGGTGACCGGGTTGCGCGCGTGGTGCCCCGTGGCGACCCAGCGTCCGGTCAGGCGCCTGATGAAGGCCGCGGAGCGCGCGTTGCTGCCGCCGTCGGTCAGGAGCTCGACGTCGAAATCGCTCTTCGGGCCGGCCGAGCCGGTCGCGAAGCTGCCGAGGAGGATGGCGGCGCGGATGCGGCCCGTCGCGCCCTCCGGCTCCTCCGCGAGCGTGTCCATCATCTCCTTCCTGAACGCGTCGAGGATGCGCTTCTGCGCGCCCTTGTTCTGGAAGTCGGCGGTCTCGCGGGCGGTCTCCTCGACCAGGAGCGAGTCGAAGAACGCGGCGATCTTGGACGGCTCCATCGTCGCGGCTTTGAGCAGGGCGTCGCGGATGTGCTTGCGCATGTTCGACGGCGCGCGGCGCTCGGCGTTATAGGACTTCGCGCGGGCGGTGAAAGCATCGAACGCGGCGAGCTCGCGCGCTCCGATGACGCCCGGGGCGTCGAACCAGCGGAGGAGGTCGGCGCGGAAGGTCGAGATCACGGCGTCGTCCTCGAGCGGCGCCGCGCCGAGGACATAGAAGCGGCCGCTTCCCGCGGCGATGCGCATGTGGGCGAAGAACGCGCGCGGACGGGACACGTTGGCCGCGCCCTTCGCCTTCGCCTCCTCCCAGCGCTGCTGGTAGGCGGGGTACATGTCCACGATGTGCGTGACCGAGTACCAGTAGTAGTTCTGGGCCAGGAGACGGGCGTGATGGAACCGGTCGGCGAGGGTCCGGCGCAGGCCGTAGGTCGGGCGCGAGGGCTCGGGCGCGCGCGGCTCATGCGCCGGCTCGACGCCCCGGTCCGACGACGGCTCGAGCTCGGGAGCGGAGGCCGCGAAGCGGCCGGAGACGGCGTCGGCGGACTCGCCGCGGCCTTCCTCGAGGCCGAGGAGGCGCCCGGACAAGGCTTTCGCGGATTCGCCGGAGATCCTCTCGAGCTTCTCGGGCGCCAGCGCCTCGAGCGTCGCGCGGACGGCCTCGTCCTTGGGCAGCGCGGCCGGGACCGGGGCCGCGGCCTTCACGGCGGCCGCCGGCGAGACCGCGGCGGCCGGAGCGGTCAAAGACGGGTTCAGCGAGGCGGCGGACAGGGACGGAGAGAAAGCGGGCGCCGCGGGGCCGGACAAAGTCGAATTGACCGAGACGCCCGAGGCGCCGTTCGCGCCCGCTTCGCCGAACGCCCCGAGCCGGGTTTGGGCGGATAGAGGACCCGCCGCCAGGAGGGCGGCGACCGCCAGGAAGGACATCCTCATAGGGGACATCTTCATCTCGCCAACATATTAGCCGCTTAAGGAAAGCGCGTCGACCGTCTTTAGACCCAGGCCGCTCAGCCATAGGACCCACTTAGGTTGTTATAATCCATGTCACTGCGGCATGTAAGTTCTCGCCTCGAGCCGCGGTAAGGAAAAACAAGGAAGCCCAGGTGGACGCCGAGATCGACCGCCTCATCGCCCTGCACGCCGACAAGGCCTATGCCGTCGCCTTGCGCATGACGGGCAACTCAACCGACGCGGGCGACGTCGTCCAGGAGGCTTTCTTGAGAGTCATGAAATACTTCGACAAATACGACCCGAGCCTGCCCTTCGAGGCCTGGATGGTGCAGATCCTGAAGAACGTCTACTTCACGAGCCTGCGCAAAGAGGCCTCGCGCCGCTCGGTGTCCCTGTCCCATAAAAAAGACGAGGACTCGGCCTCGCTCGAGGACTTCCTCGCCGAGACCGCCCCGGGGCCGGAGCGCCTGGCCCAGGCCCGGGAGAACACCGACCGGGTCCAAGGGGCGCTGACCTTGATCACGCCCGCGATGCGCATGGCGATCGTCCTCGTCGACCTCGAAGGGGTGCCGCGCGAGGAGGCCGCCTCCACCCTCGGCTGCTCGCTGTCCGCCCTCGACGTGCGCCTGCACCGCGGGCGCGCCAAGCTCAAGGAGCTCCTGTCATGAACTGCCACGCCGCCCGCGCCGTGCTCGACCTCCACGCCGAGGGACGGCTGACGCCCCGCCGCGCCCAGGCCGTCGCCGCGCACCTCGCGTCGTGCGCCGAGTGCAGGGCGCAGTCCCCCGCCGCCGCCTCGCCCCTGGGAGTCCCCGCGGGAGACTTCAAGGCCCGCCTCGCCGCGACGCTGAAGGCCGAGCGGAAAGCGCCCGAGCCGCGCCCCGCGGCGAAGGTCGAGCTCGACCTGTGGCCCCGCGACCTGTCCGGGGTCGCGGTCGCCGCCGCCGCGCTGGCCCTGTTCGCCGTCGCCATCGGCTGGTCCGGCGCGCCCAGCCAGCAGTTCGACAAAGGCGACGAGCTCGCCTCCGGGAGGATGCCATGAGAACCCCTGCCGCCGAATCGTTCCATCGCCTGGGCGAGCTCGCCCTGCTCACGACGGCCTTCGTCCTTCCGCTCGCGTTCTACCTGCGCTCCTACGACTCGACGGCCATCAAGTACACCGTCCTGCAGTGGGGCGCGCTGACCATGCTGTTCGGCTGGCTGTGGCAGGGGATCTCGCGCGGCCGCTTCCAGGCCCCCGCGGCCTCCTGGACCGCGCTCCTGCCGGCCCTGGCCTACGGGACGTGGATGATCGTCCGCTTCGCGGCCGAGCCGCACAAGCTGGGAGCGCTGCCCGACTTCCTGACCCAGCTCACCATGCTCGTCGGCTTCCTGGCCGCGTTCCTCGGCTTCGCCGGGGCGCGCTCCGCCGCGCGGTTCGCCGCGCTCACGGTCGCCGCCGCCTGGATCGTCGCGCTGTACGGCCTGTCCCAGGCCGCCGGCTTCGACCCGTTCATCTGGAAGGGCGCCTTCGGAAGCCGCGTCTTCTCGACCCTGGCCGATCCGTACCTGTGCGCCTCCTTTCTCGCCGTCGCGGCGCCGCTGGCCCTGACGCTCGATCTCGACCCGGAGACGCCGTCGCCGCTGCGAGCCGCCGCGATGCTCCTTCTTCCCGTCGCCGGCGCGGCGGTCGTCCTGACCTCCTCGGCGATGGGCGCCGCCGGCTTCGCCGCCGCGTGCGTTCTCTACGCCCTGATCGTGGCGGCCTCGCTGCGCACGCGCCCGGCCCTCAGGTCGGCGGGCCTCGCCCTGCTCGCCGCGGCCGTCGTCGGCGGCGCCGCCGCGCTCGCTTCCGCGCCGAAGAAGGACAGCTGGTCCTACGCGAACGAATTCCGCCGTCACACCGCCGCCGCGCAATGGCGCATGGTCGCCGAGCGGCCGCTGACGGGGTTCGGGCCCGGGTCCTTCTCCCTCCATTATCCGCGCTTCCGCCCGGTCGAGATCATCCGCATGGAGGGGCCCGGCCACAACACGATGACCCAATACCCCGAGCTCGCCCTGCTCGGCGTCGCCGTCGAGCTCGGCGTCCTCGGCGCGGCTTTGTGGGTGTGGCTGTTCGGAGCCGCTCTCTGGACCGGCGCGCGCGGCGCCTCCTCGCTGCGCCGCGCGGGAGCTCTGCCGGAATCCGTGTATGCCGCGGGATTCACCGCCGCCGCCGCCGGCGCCCTGGCCGCCGCCCACCTCGGCTGGGCGGGGTACTCGCCCGCGACGGGCTGGTACGCCTGGCCCCTCGCCGGCCTCGCCGCCGGACTCGCCCCTCTCGCCGCGCGGCGCGCCGCCGTCAGCGTCTATCCGCTGCCCGTCTCCGAGAGCATCCGCCGCGCGCTGTACGCGCCGAGCCTCCTGGCGTTCGCCGGGCTCGCGGTGATTCCCGGCCTGTGGCTGCGCTCCGACGTGAACCTCAACAGCGCGATCTATTTCGCCAAGAGCAAGGACCTGCCCAGGGCGGTCGAGCTGTTCGCGAAAGTCCTCCCGGGCAGCCCCGGCCACACGATGTCCCTGTACTTCAAGGGCAACGCGCTCAGCGACATGGGCAGACACGAGGAGGCGCTCGCCGCCTACGACCGGCTCCAGGACCAGGCGCCCGATTACGTCCTCGTCCACGCCGCGCGCGCAGCGGCCTACGCCAAGCTCGGCGACTGGCCGGCGGCGGCGGCGGAGCGCGCCCGCCAGGCGGAGCTCGATCCGCTGTACCTCGAGAACCTGGTCGCCTGGTCCGAGGCCGCCCGCGCCGCCGGGAACCTCGAGGAAGCCCGCCTCGCCGCGGGCAAGGCCGAGGCGCTCGACGCGACGGACGAGCGCGTGCGCCTCCAGGTCGCCGCCAACGACCTCATGGAGCGGCGGCTCGCGGAAAAAGCCGGCCGGAGCCGGACGAACGGCCGGGGCACCGCGCGCAAGCCGCGATGATCAGCTGAGGCGCGGCTCGAGCGGGGACGGAAGGGTCTCGGGCAGGACGTCCTTGCGGTGGGCGACGTGCTTGAGCCGCCGCCCGTGCCAGGCCGCGTAGCCCGAGATCAAGGCAGGGACGATGAAGCCGCGGAACTGAAGGCGGGAGAACAGGGTGGCGCCCGCCGCCGAGCCCAGGACGAACGCGAGGATGGTCCCCGCCCGCAGGCTGTTGGCCCGCCATTCCGCCCGCAGGCGCTCGCCCCCGCGGAAGGTGAGCATGCGGGCGAAGCCGAGGCCCAGGTCGGTCGTCAAGCCCGTCAGGTGCGTCGTCCGCACGGAGCTGCCCGAGGACGAGGTGATCGCCCCGTTCTGCAGGCCGCTGGCCAGGCAGAGCAGCGCCAGCAGCAGGTAGGTATGCTTGAGGTGGAAGCTCTCGCCGAAGGCGCCGAAATAGTCGAACCCGCCCGCCAGGGCGGCCAGGAGGAGGCACGCCGCGCACAGCGCCATCACGTAGTCGTAGTGGGGCGCGCTCTTGAGGTGGATCGGGCGGTCGGTCAGCAGGCCTGCGATCATCGCGCCGAGCAGGAAGAACACCGGCACGGACAGGATCTGGAGCGACGCCAGCAGCCCGATCGACTGGAAATCCACGCCGAAGAGCGTGGCGAAGCCGGTGACGTGCGTGACGAAGCGTCCCGTCGCCAGGAAGCCGCCGGTGTTGATGCAGCCGGCGTTGAACCCGAGCAGCAGCCAGTGGAAGATGACGCCGCGGTCGGGGACCTCGTCGAGCTTGTAGCGGAACATCGGGAGGACCTAGGCTTCCGGGGTGGCTTCTTCGGAGGAGGCCCCGCCGAGCCAGACGGCGACGCAGATGCCCATCGCGATGAGCAGGTCGGGGCGCTGGAGCTCGGGGGCGGAATCGCGCAGCTTCGAGACAATCGCGGCGCCGCCGGCGCCGACCAAGGCGACCGCCAGGCAGAGGCCCAGGAGCTTCACGGCCCGCCGGCGCGCCTTCTTTATTACATTTATTCTCATATGTTTATATGAACATATTATCATATATTGAAAGGCGGGGCAAGGGGTTGAAGCAGGGGCGCGGATGGCGTATCATCGCTCCATGGCCCCCAAGAACCTCACCGACAAGCTGGTGTTCAAGATCAAGTCCGACTTCTTGCGGTCGCTGGCGCATCCCGTGCGCCTGGAGATCATCGAGTTCCTGCGCCAGGGCGAGTCCTCGGTCGGCCACATGGTCCAGGAGTTCGGCGTCGAGCAGTCGGCCATCTCCAAGCACCTGGCGATCCTGCGCCAGGCCGGACTCGTCTCCTCCCGGCACGAGAAGGTCACCGTGTACTACTCCATCCGCGACAAGGAGATCTTCCGGGTGCTGCGCCCGATCGCGCACATCCTGAGCAAGCGGCTCCAGGACAGCCGCGCCGTGCTGGACCGGCTCTCCAAAGCCTGACGCCCCGGGGCCCCGGCGCATGAAGCTCGTCATCGTCGAGTCGCCGAACAAGGTCCGCAAGATCAAGGACTTCCTCGGCGCCGACTACCGGGTCGCCGCGTCCTTCGGCCACGTCCGGGACCTCCCCGCGGCCGGCGGCCTGTCGGTCGAGTTCGTCGACGGGAAGATCAAGCCGGTCTACGCGACCATCGAGCGCTCCGCGCGGCACGTTCGCGAGCTCGAGGACCTGGCGAAGAAGGCCGACGAGGTCATCCTCGCCACCGACCCCGACCGCGAGGGCGAGGCGATCGCCTGGCACGTCAGTCAGCTGCTGGGCGAGCGCAAGTACAGCCGCGTCGTCTTCCACGCCGTGACGAAGGCCGAGGTGCAGAAGGCGATGGCCAAGCCCCGTCCGATTGACCAGCGCCTCGTCGACGCCCAGCAGGCCCGCCGGGTGCTCGACCGGGTCGTCGGCTGGGTGGTGAGCCCGACTTTGCGGAAGGTCTCCAAGGACGCGCGCAGCGCGGGCCGGGTCCAGTCCGTGGCGCTGCGCCTGGTCGCCGACCGCGAGAAGGAGATCGGCAAGCACAAGACCGTCGATTATTTCGTCCTGTCGGCTAGGCTCGAGAAGGACGGCTCCCCGCCCCCGTTCGCCGCGAAGCTGATCGCCTGGAAGGACCACCCCCTCGGCCAGCGCCTGCGCGACCCCGCTCTGGCCGAGAAGACGACGGCGTGGGCGAAGACCGTGCCTTGGCGCGTGCTGACCTGCGACCGGCGGGATTCGGCGCGCAACCCCCCTCCGCCGTTCACGACGGCGACCGTCCAGCAGGCCGCGTCGGTGCGCCTGGGCTTCAATCCCGACGCGACGATGAAGCACCTGCAGGCCCTGTTCGAAGACGGGAAGATCACCTATCACCGAACCGACTCGACCGCGCTGTCGCCCGAAGGCCTCGCGGAGGCGCGCGCAGTGATCAAGAAGGACTTCCCCCCCGAGTACCTGCCCAAGTCCCCCATCATCCACGCGACCAAGGCCGCCAACGCCCAGGAGGCCCACGAGGCCATACGCCCCACGCACGCGGAGACCGGCCCGGACGGGATCGGCGGCGACGCGGGCAAGCTCTACCGCCTGATCTGGCAGCGCTTCGTCGCCTGCCAGATGGCTCCCGGGCGCGACCAGATCACGACCATCGACGTCGCCTGCGCCCCGGACTCCTGGAAGACCGAGAAGGGGGACATGGCTCCCATGGGCGTGTTCCAGGCCAAGGGCAAGGTCCTCCTCTTCGACGGCTGGCGCCGGCTCGCCGGCGAGGACGCCACCGAGGAGGCCAAGAAGAAGGGCAAGAAGGACGGCGCGGAGCCCGAGGAGGACGACGAGAGCGACGGGGAGCTGCCGATGCTGGATCCGGGCGACCCGCTGACCTTGCTCGACATCGCCGCCCTCAAGCGCTCGACCAAACCGCCGCCCCGCTACACCCAGGCGTCCTTGATCAAGAAGCTCGAGGCCGAGGGCATCGGCCGCCCGTCCACGTACGCCGCCATCATGCGCGTCATCCTCGAGAGGGGATATGTGAAGGAAGAGAAGCGCAAGCTGCACGCCACGCCGCTCGGCCTGTCGGCCAGCGACTTCCTCGTGCGCAACTACACCGGGAACTTCATCGACATGGACTACACCGCGCGGCTCGAGGACGACCTCGACAGGATCGCCCGCGGCGAGGCCTCCTGGGAGAAGGTCGTCACCGAGGCCAGCTTCGCCGTCATCGCGCTGGCCCGCCGCGCGGGGCTCTGGTACGACCCCCTGGTCCCCCGCCCGCCTCGCTGAGCGGCGCGCACGGCGTCAGTCGCAGGTGCAGGTCCACATCCCGCCGCCGCCCATGCCCTGCGCGCCCTTGTTGGCCGTCGAGCAGGGCGGATTACTGCAGCCCGGGCCGTTGCACGGCCCGATCACCGCGTCGGGGCTGGTCCAGCGGCAGGCCGGAGCCGGCGGGGCGCAGGCCTTCAGCGTCGCGAAGCCGACCTGCTTGACGCTTTTCTTGGAGTCGCTCAGGTACATCGCGTATTTTCCCGCGGGATAGTCCGGCCCGTTGACGACGGTCTGGATCGTGAACGGATCGACCCACTCGTTGGGCAGGAACTCCCGGTGCTTCGCGACGTCGAGGCAGTCCTTGCTGTCGAACGGCGAGGCGCAGCCCTTGGGCGGCTTGGCGCGGTCGACGCCGGTGGTGCGGGAATAGACCTTGCCGGTGTTGCACGCCTCCCCGTTCTGCACCCACGGACCGTTCGACGAGACCGAGACCGACATCTTCGCCTTCTCGAAGGACTTCGACGCCGACGCGGAGGCGCCGCCCGCGGCCCCGCCGCCGCCGCTCGACGAGCCCGCGCCGGGGTTCGGCTTGGCGCGCTTGTCGGCCGCCCCCCTCGAGACGCCGGCTCCCGCGACGGACTCGCCGCCGCTCGAGATGGCCCCGCCCCCCGTCTGGCTCAGGCCCTCTCCGCCCGGGGCGAAGCCGGGCTTCCTGCGCTCGACGCGCGCGCCGGGCTGCGCGGACGGGGACGACCCCGAGGGCTTCGCCCAGCTCTTCTTCTTCGCCGGCGGCGCGTCGGCTGCGCCCGCGGCCGCGGCGAGCGACAGGAACGCCAGGAGAAGCAGAGGGGGTTTCATCGTCCGAGTATATCCCAGGTCCATTTTCGGCGCAAGGGACAACAAAGCCCTTGACGCCCGCCGCGCCATATGTATAATTATTCATCGCTATGAATAAATATACAGACCGCGCCGAAGGCAAGGCCGCCCGCCAGACCGCGATCCTCGAGGCGATCACGCAGGAGCCGGTCGCCACGCAGAACGACCTCGTGCGGTGCCTCAAGAAGCGCGGCATCGCCGCGACCCAGGTCTCCATCTCCCGCGACATCGCCGAGCTCGGCCTGGTGAAGGCGGGCGGCGTCTATCGCCCCGCGACCGGCGAGGCCGCCCACGACGCCGAGATGCCGCTGCGCACCTTCGTGCGGAGCGTCGTCGCGGCCGGCCCGAACCTGACCGTGATCCGCTGCGACACGGGCACCGCCCCGCGCGTCGGCCTCGTGCTCGACGGCTTGGCCCAGCCCGGCCTCGTCGGCACGCTCGCGGGCGACGACACCGTTTTCGTGGCCGGAGACTCCGCGGCAGCGCAAAAGCGCCTCATCGACTTTCTGCAATCAAGGATGACCAACTGACATGAAGAAACCCCTCGTCGTACTCGCGTTCAGCGGCGGCCTCGACACCACGTTCTGCGTGCTGTGGCTCAAGAAGGAGCTCGGCGCGGACGTGATCACCGCCACCGTCGACACCGGCGGGTTCTCCGCCGAGGAGCTGGCGGCCATCAAGGCGCGCTCGAAGGCTCTCGGCGCGCTGAAGCATTACGCGCTCGACGGGCGCGCGGAGGTGTTCTCCCGCTTCGCGGCGCCGCTGATCCAGGGCAACATCCTGCGCGGCCGGGTGTATCCGCTCTCCGTGGCGGCCGAGCGGGTGCTGCAGGCCGAGATGATCGCCCGCGTGGCCAAGGAAGTGAAGGCCGACGGCGTGTGCCACGGGTCGACCGGGGCGGGCAACGACCAGGTGAGGTTCGACGCGGTCTTTCAAGTCTTGCTTCCTAATGTGAAGGTCCACACGCCGATCCGGGACCTCGGCCTTTCCCGCCAGCAGGAGACGGACTATCTCGCCAAGGAAGGCGTCGCGGTGCCGGCCAAGACGACCGCGTACTCGGTGAACGCCGGATTGTGGGGAACGACGGTCGGCGGGGGCGCCACTCACGATCCGTGGACGGAGATTCCCGACTCGGCCTTTCCCTCCCTGTCGGCCGAGCCTCCGACGGAACAAACGGATGTCGTCGTCGGCTTCACGAAGGGCATACCGACGTCTTTGGACGGAAAGGCAACGGAAGGGGTGGACCTTGTGGGGGCCTTACACGCCCTTGGCCGGAGGTACGCTGTTGGGCGGGGAGTGCATATGGGGGACACGATCCTCGGTATTAAGGGACGCATCGGCTTTGAAGCCCCTGCGCCATTAATGCTTATCGCGGCCCACAACGAGCTGGAAAAACTCGTTCTGACCCGCTGGCAGAGCTTCTGGAAGAATCAGGCCGGAGAATTCTACGGCCAAATGCTTCATGAGGGCCTGTATTTTGATCCCGTCATGCGTGACATCGAAGCCATGATCAAGTCGTCGCAGGAGACGGTCACGGGCGAGGCGCGCCTGCGCCTGCGCGCGGGACGTTTCGACGTCACCGGCGTCAAATCTCCTTTCTCGATGATCGCCGGCGCCGCCACTTACGGCGAGACGACCAAGCTGTGGACCGGCGACGAGGCCGCGGGCTTCTCGAAGCTCCACGCGCTTCCCATGACTTTGGCGGCCCGCGCGCGCGCGGAAAAGGTGACGATATGAAGGTAACGCTCGACAAGATCGCGTCCACGACGCGCAACGCCCGGATTCCCCGGGAGGTCCTGCTCTCCGACGAGATCCAGGCCAAGGAAGGGATGGTCCTCGCCGTCCGCGTGCACGGCAAGAAGACGGTGTACAACACCCTCGAGGACGTCTACGGCCGCATGATCGACCTCAACGACGGCGACATCATCGCCGGCGTCCTGGGCACGCGCCGCGCCCTGCGCGGCTACGCGGGCCACGTCCCGGAGTCCATCAAGGTCGGCGACAAGCTCGACATCCTGAACCTCGGTGGAGTCATCGGCCGCTGCACGTCGGTGAACCTCGAGATCGGAAAGCCCCTCCAGGCCGAGGTGCTGGGGCAGATCCTTTCCTTCCCCCATCTCGGCGAACGGCTGGGAGTCCCCGCGTCCATCCGGACCGGCGCCGTGGCCTGGTCGGATAAGCTCGAGAAATCGGCGCCGATCATCTATGTCGCCGGCACCTGCATGAACGCCGGAAAGACCTTCGCCTGCGGCGAGATCATCCGCTACCTGGCGCGCAAAGGCCGCCGCGTCGGCGCGGCCAAGCTCACCGGCGTCTCGCTGCTGCGCGACACGATGAGCATGGTCGACCGCGGCGCGATCAAGGGCCTGTCCTTCACCGACGCGGGCGTGGTCTCCACGACCGGCGCGGTGTCGGTGCCCGTCGCCAAGGGCCTGATCAACGCCCTCAACAAGGAGGAGCCGGACTGCCTCGTCATCGAGCTCGGGGACGGGATATTGGGCGAGTACGGCGTCCAGGAGATTCTTAATGACACGCAACTGATGGGCGCCGCGGCGGCGCACGTCATGTGCGCCAACGACCCCGTCTCCGCGTGGGGCGCCGCCGAGCTGTTCACGAACCGCTTCAAGCTGAAGGTGGACGTCCTCTCCGGTCCCGCGACGGACAACGCGGTCGGCAAGGAGTTCATCGAGGGCCAGGTCGGCGTCAAGGCGATCAACGCCCGCATCGAGCACGAGGCCCTCGGCCAGTTCGTCGAGAACGCGGTGTTCGCGGGGGTGCCCGCGTGAAGAAGATCAAGGTCGGCATCGAAGGCGGCGCGGGCTTCACCGGCGGCGAGCTGATCCGCCTCCTGCTCTCGCACCCGAAGGTCGAGATCGCCGCGGCGACCTCCTCCACCTTCCCGGGGCAGCCCGTGTTCCTCGCGCACCCGAACCTGCGCGGCCGCACGAGCCTCTCGTTCACCCGCAAGCTCGACTACGCGAAGCTCGACTGCCTGTTCCTCGCCGGCGGCCACGGCGACGCGATGGCCGAGGTGCCGGCGATCCTCGCCGCCGCGGGCTCGCGCCTGCGCATCATCGACCTCTCCGGCGACTTCCGCCTGCGCGACGAGGCCCTGTACCCCGTCTGGTACACGCGCAAGCACAAGGCACCCGACCTCCTCAAGAAGTTCGCCTACGGCCTCGTCGAGCTCAACCGCGCGGAGATCGAGAAGACCCGCCTGGTGGCCAACCCCGGCTGCTTCGCCACCGCGACGGCCCTGGCCCTCGGGCCGCTGGCCAAGGGCGGCGTCGGCGGCGTCGTGTCCGTCACGGCGATCACCGGCTCCTCCGGCTCCGGCGCCAACCCGACGCCGATCACGCATCACCCGACGCGCCACAGCAACCTCAAGGCCTACAAGCCCTTCACCCACCAGCACATCCCCGAGGTCGAGCAGATTCTCGAGCGCCTGGCGGGCAAGAAGGCCCTGAAGCTGTCGCTCGTGCCGATCTCGGGGCCGTTCGCCCGCGGCATCTACGCGGTGTGCCAGGTGGACCTGCCCAAGGGCTGGACCTCCGAGCGCGTCAAGGAGCTGTACCAGACCGCCTACAAGGGCAGCTCCTTCGTGCGCCTCGTGCCCGAGCCGCCCTCGCTCAACGCCGTCAACGGCTCCAACCACTGCGACGTGTTCGTCACCGTCCAGGAGGGCCGCATCTGCGTGATCTCCGCCATCGACAACCTCGTCAAGGGGGCGTCGGGCCAGGCCATCCAGAACCTCAACGTGATGATGGGCTGGGACGAGAGCGTGGGGCTCGAGTTCGCGGGGACCTACCCGTGAGCGGCATGAACGAATCGATGGCCCTGGAAGACGGCAGCGTCCTCCCGACGTACGAGAAGTTCCCGTTCGTCCTCGACCGCGGCGAAGGCTGCTGGGTCTGGGACGAGGCGGGAAACAAGTATCTCGACCTGTACGGCGGTCACGCCGTCGCGGCGATCGGGCACTCCCCCGCCGAGGTCACGGCCGCCATCGCGAAGCAGTCGGCCAAGCTGCTGTTCTACTCTAACCTCGTCTACCTCAAGGTCCGCGCCGAGGCCGCCAAGGCCCTCGTGGATTTCTGCGGGGAGAAGGGCTCGCAGGTGTTCTTCTGCAACTCGGGCGCGGAGGCCAACGAGAACGCGATGCGCATCGCGCGCTGCGTGACGGGCAAGGCCAAGATCGTCGTGGCCGAGGGCGGGTTCCACGGCCGGACGGCTGCGGCCATCGCCGCGACGGGTTATAAATACCGGAAGGGCATGACCGGCCTGGGCGGGGACATCGTGCACGTGCCTTTCGGGGATCTCGCCGCGGCCGAGGCGGCCCTCAAGGACGCGGCCGCGTTTCTTCTGGAGCCCATTCAAAGCGTCCAGGGCTGCACCACGGCGACGGGAGAATATCTCCGCGGCCTGCAGGCTCTGTGCGAGAAAAACGGGAGCTTGCTGATCTTCGACGAGGTCCAGACCGGCCTCGGCCGCGTGGGCGCCCCGTCCGCGCGCCACGCCTCCGACGCCCGGCCGCATCTGCAGACCTTCGCCAAGGCCCTCGCCTCCGGCGTTCCGGCCGGCGCGGTGCTCGCGACGCCCGAGGTCTCCGCGAAGGTGAAGCCCGGCGCGCTGGGCTCGACCTTCGGCGGCGGGCCGCTCGCCAGCGTGGCGATCAGCGCGACGATCAAGGCGATCGTCGACAAGAATCTCGTCGAGAATGCCGCGGAGATGGAGGAGCTCATCCGAGCCACGTTCCGTTTCCCGCAGATCAAAGAGATCCGCGGGAAGGGACTTCTACTCGGGCTCGTCCTCGACCGGCCGTCGAAGGCCGTTCGCGACGCTCTATTGAAGAAGAAGATCATCGTCGGCGGGGCCGACGATGTTCACGTCATCCGCCTGCTCCCCCCGCTCACCGTCGGCCCGGCCGAGATCGGCCTGCTGCGGGCCGCGTTGGAGGAGATCTTCGCGGCCGAGGCGGTGGCGGCATGAGGCATTTCACCCACCTGAAGGACTTCACCATCGACGAGCTCAACGCGATCGTCGACTCGGCGCTCGCGCTCAAGAAGTCGGCGCCGGAGGGCATGCCGCTGGCGGGCAAGTCCCTGGCGTTCTGTTTCATGAACCCGTCCCTGCGCACGCAGGTCTCGTTCTCCGTCGCGACCGCCACTTTGGGCGGCCACCCCGTGACTTTGAGCCTCGGCTCGGGCGGCACCTGGGGCATGGAGTCCGTCGAAGGCGTCGTCATGGACGGCTCCGCCGCGGAGCATTTGAAAGAAGCCGTGCCGGTCCTGGGGCGCATGTGCCAGGCGCTCGGCCTGCGCTCCTTCCCCGCCGGGAAGTCCTGGGCCGAGGACAAGGCCGAGCCCGCGCTCGCGGCCTTCCTCAAGTACTCGACCGTGCCGGTCATCAACATGGAGTCGGCGTCGGGGCACCCGTGCCAAGCGCTGGCCGACCTGATGACGATCCGGGAGCGGATGGACCCGGTGAAGAAGAATTTCCTCCTGTCCTGGGCGCCCCACGTGAAGCCTCTGCCCATGGCCGTGCCCAACTCTTCCGTCGAGATGGCCTCCATGGCGGGCATGAACGTCACGATCGCACGTCCGGAAGGATATGACCTCGATGCCGAGGTGATGGCGCGCGTGAAGAAGAATTGCGCCGCCAACGGGACGAAGCTGACGGTCACCGACGACGCGACGGGGGCTTTCGAAGGCCAGCACGTCGTGTACGGGAAATCGTGGGGATCTCTGGCGAATTACGGCCAGGCGCCGTCCGCCGATCCCGCGTTCCGCAAGAAGTGGACGATCTCGTCGGCGAAGATGAAGAAGACCGATGACGGGATCTTCATGCACTGCCTGCCCGTCCGCAGGAACCTCGTCGTCAACGACGACGTTTTGGACGGGAAGTGGGCGGTGCACATCGACGAAGCCGAGAACCGCCTCCACACCGCCAAAGCCGTTCTTCTTCATTTACTCGCCTCGCCCAAACCCATCGCCGCCGCCAGGAGACACCGCAAATGACCGACTCGCCTTTGATGCTCAAGCAGGCCATCCCCTACATCCGCATGTACAAGGGCAAGATCTTCGTCGTGAAGGTCGGGGGCCGCGTGGTCGGCCGCAAAGAGATGCTCGACGCCCTCGTCGAGGACGTCTGCCTGCTCCAGCAGGTGGGCATCCGAGTGGTGCTCGTGCACGGCGGCGGCAACCAGGCCACCGAGCTCGCCAAGAAGCTCGGCCTCGAGCCCGAGATCATCGCCGGCCGCCGCGTCACCGATGCGGAGACGCTCGAGGTCGCCAAGATGGTCTACGGCGGCACCCTCAACATCGACATCCTCTCCTCGTTCCGCGCCCACCACACGCCCGCCGTCGGCGTATCGGGCGTGGACGCCGGCCTCGTCACCGCGCACCGGCGCCCCAAGCGCATGGTCGAGCCCGCCCCGGGCCAGGCCCCGATCGAGGTGGACTTCGGCTTCGTCGGCGACATCGACGGCGTCGACCCCAAGGTCCTGCTGACCTTGCTCGACGCGGGCATGACGCCCGTCGTCTCCTGCCTCGGCGCCGACACCATGGGAAACATCTTCAACATCAACGCCGACTCGATCGCCGAGTCGATCGCCCGCTCGCTCAAGGCCGAGAAGCTCGTCATCGTGACCGACACCGAGGGGCTGCTCAAGGACGTGGGCAACCCCTCGAGCCTCGTCTCATATACCGACGTCGACGAGGTCGAGAGCTTCAAGAAGGCCGGGCGCCTGACGGGCGGCATGCTGCCCAAGATCGAGGCCTGCGTGCGCGCGCTCAAGGGCGGCGTGCGCCGGACCCACATCATCAACGGCCTCAAACCCGGCGCCCTGCTGCGCGAGACCTTCACCAACGCCGGCTGCGGCACGATGATCGTCGAGAAGCGCGAGCGCCAGGAATACCAGGCCGTCGAGCTCGCCCCCGAGCCGCTCATCGCATGAACGCCGTCGAGCTCCTGCGCGAGGTCGTCCGCATCCCGTCCGAGTCGAGACAGGAGGACGCCGTCGTCGCGCGGCTGCATTCGGCCATGCTCGAGCTCGGCCTCTCTCCCAAAGCGAGCGGCCGCAATCTCACCGCGATGCTGGACGGAGGAGACGGCCCCCTTCTGCTTCTGAACTCCCACACCGACACCGTTCCCGTCGGCCAAGGCTGGACGAGGGACCCCCTCAAGGCGGACATCGAGGACGGCAAGATCTACGGCCGGGGAAGCAACGACGCGAAGGGCTGCCTCGTGGCCATGATGATCGGCACTCAGCGGGCGTTCGCCTCGAACGCGCCCAAGGGCAAGGTGCTCATCGCGGCGACCTGCGAGGAAGAGGTCCTCGGCCAGGGCCTCGAAGTCCTTCTCCCGACCTTGCCCCGTCCCGACGCGGCCGTCGTGGGCGAACCGACCGGCCTGAAAGCCGCCGTCGCTCAGAAGGGACTGCTCCTTCTCGAGATCATCGCCAAAGGGCGCTCGGCGCACGCCGCTCACGGCGGCGGCGTCAACGCGGTCGAGGCCGCGGCGAGAGACGTCCTGGCCCTGTCGAAGATCGGATTCGACCGAGAGCATCCTGCTTTGGGCGCCACGACTTTGCATGTCACCCAGATCTCCGGCGGCGAGCGCCACAACGTGATCCCCGACCGCTGCAAATTGGTCGTCGATATCCGCACCACTCCCTCCGTTTCCCCGGACGAGATCATCGCGCTGGTGAAGAAGACCGTCGAGGGCGAGGTGACGATCCGCTCCAACCGCCTCGGCTCGGTCGAGACCGACCCCGCCCATCCCGTCGTCCAGGCCGCGCTCGCCGCCAATCCCTCCGGCCGCGCCTACGGCTCGCCGACCTTGTCCGACTGGGTGTTCCTCAAGGGCATCCCCACGGTGAAGGCCGGCCCCGGCGACTCGAAGCGGTCGCACACCCCGGACGAGTACCTCGAGGTCTCCGAGCTCGAGGCCGGCGTCGCTTTCTACGAGAACCTGATCCGATCCTACTTCGACAAGGCGGCCGCATGAAAAAGCTCTGGCAGACCAAGACCGACCTCGACGCCGCCGTCGAGGCCTACACCGTCGGCGCCGACCCCGAGCTCGACGCGCGCCTTCTTCCCTACGAGGTCTACGGAAGCCTGGCGCACGCCTCCGGCCTCGTCGCGATCGGCGTGCTCACCAAGGCCGAATACGCTCGCATCCGCAAGGTCCTGAGCGGGCTCAAGACTATTAAGATCACGCGCGCTCAAGAGGACATCCACACCGCCGTCGAGCAGGCGCTGACCGCGAAGCTCGGCGAGACCGGGGCCAAGGTCCACGCCGGACGCTCGCGCAACGACCAGGTCCAAGTGAACCTGCGCCTGTACCTCAAGGACCGCCTCCTGGCCCTCGACGCCGCCGCCGGCGCCGCCGCCGCCGCCTGGGCCGCGTTCGGCGCGAAGTGGGACGAGCGCCCCATCCCCGGCTACTCGCACCTGCAGCGCGCGATGCCGACCACGATCGGCCACTGGGCCGCGTCCCACGTCGAGGCCCTGCTCGACGCGCGCCGCGCCCTGCGCTTCGCCTTCGACGAGGCCGACGCCTGCCCGCTCGGCTCCGCCGCCGGCTACGGCGTCATGCTCCCGCTCCCGCGCGAGCGCGTGGCCCAGCTCCTCGGATTCTCGCGCGTGCAGCGCAACACCTTACGAGTCCAGTCGAGCCGCCCGCGTCTCGAGGCGGCCGTGCTCTCGTCCTTGTGCCTCGTCGCCCGCGACCTCGGGACCCTGGCCTGGGACCTGTCGCTGTACTCGACCGCCGAGTTCGGCTTTCTCAAGCTCTCCGACTCGTTCACGACCGGCTCGAGCATCATGCCCCAGAAGAAGAACCCGGACGTCGTCGAGCTCACCCGCGCCCGCGCCGCCCTGTTCCCGGGCTGGCTCAACCAGGTCCTCATGATCGGCCAGCTGCCCTCGGGCTACCACCGCGACTACCAGCTGACCAAGGGCCCGCTGTTCGCCGCGCTCGACACGATGGGCCAGATACTCGGGATCGCCGCCCGCCTGCCGGAGTCGCTTTCGGTCAACGAGGACCGCTGCGCCGCCGCCGTCACCTCGGACCTGTTCGCCACCCACGAGGCCATCGCCCTCGTCCGCGACGGCATGCCCTTCCGCACCGCCTACCGCCAGGTCGCCGACCGCGCCCGCGCCGTCGCCGTCCCCCTCCCCGTCGGCCAGGTGGAGCTCCCCTCGCACACCGGCGCCCCCGGCAACCCCGACTGGTCTTGGTTGGCCGCCGAAATCAAGAAATCCGACCGACGACATCTAAAAACGAGCTCCGAGTTGAACAAGCGCTGGTCCGTCTTGGTGTCAGGCTCGCAAATTCGTTGAATTCTTTCTGAGATAGTAACCGACGCTGCCCGGCGCGGTATGGAGCCACGCCGCTATCTCGCCGATTCGATGGCCGTTTCGTATTCCCTCCCGCGCGAGCAACCCCTTAGCGCGAACAACCTGACTATTCTTCGTGCCCGAGCGGAGCTCTGCGGGGCCGACTCCCGTAGCGGTGCCGACTTTTTCGCCGATCTCATCGAGCGTCAAATTGGTCGCGCGCGAGCGCATAAGGATCGGTCGCCCGTCCATCCTAGGCCAGGGTTCAAAATCATCCATTCCGAGGTCAGGCAATTCGACCGGAACGCGACTCGACCAAGGCCAATCTTCGGCACGCGAAACCAAGACTGCCCGAACCGGATTCATCTGGATATAGTGAATCAGGGCGAGCAAGTATCGGTCGTCCGAACATAAATAGGCTCTATGGCGCGCCTCGAACAAATGTCCCGTGCGATCGTACCGACGGTTGAAAGTTGTTGCGTACGAGGCGAGTATCCTCTGCATGATGGAGGAGAGCAGCACCGGGCCGACCTTGATCGCCAAATGGAAATGGTTGGGCATGAGGCAATAGGCGAGCACCGTCGCTCCCGACTCTTCTATTATCCGATTCAGACAATTCAGGAATGACTCATAATCGCGTTTATCGATGAAGATAGCGCGCCTATCGACTCCACGCGCCATGACATGATAGACCGCGCCGGGATAATGTATTCTTGGTCGTCGCCCCATACTATCTTACGATCGAACCCCCCAAAATGTTCCCTCGCCGCCGAGAATTCAACGAATTTGCGAGCCTGACACTTATGTTGGGCGCCGCCGTATTTTCAGCTTGCGGCCCCGCTAAAGAGGCGGAGCCGAATGATTCGTATCAGCAGGCGAGCGCGCTCAAGGCGGGCGGGAAGGCGACGGGGACGATCGGCAACCAGAAGGATCAGGACTGGTATCGCATCGACGTCGAGGCGGCCGGGGCGCTCTCGGTCAAGATCGGGGGCATCAAGGACGTCGATTTCGCCCTCTCTTTCTTCGACAAGGACCGGCGCGAGCTCAAGCGGGTCGACGAGACGACCGTCGGCGGCGACGAGCAGCTGCTCGACCTCGGCCTCTCGGCGGGCGCGTATTACCTCGTGGTCACGAACAGGAACGAGAAGGCGAACAATCCGGCGCAGGTCTACGACCTCCAGACGAAGCTCGACGCGGCCGCCGGGCGCGAGCGCGAGCCCAACGACACCGCGCTGACCGCTCAGACCATCGAGGCGGGCGGCCTGGCGAAAGGCCACTACTGGCCGGCGAAGCAGCTGCTGTCCGAGGAGCCCGAGGCGGCTGAAGAGGACTGGTACTCGATCGAGGTGGCCAAGACCGGCCTGTTCCTGCTCAACATCGACGTGAGCGAGGTCCCGAAGGTCGATTCTATCCTCGAGGTCTACGACACCAACGGCTACAAGCTCAAGGAGCTCGACGCGGGCGGCATCGGCGAGGGCGAGAGCCTGCGCAATTTCGGCGTGCGCGGCCCGGGGAAGTTCTCTCTGCGCCTGCGCTCGAAGTACAAGAGCGCGGGCAACCCCGACGTGCCTTACGATCTGCTCACCGAGCTGCTGCCCTACCAGGGCGCCACGGAATTCGAGCCGAACGACCAACGCGCCGACGCGACGCCTCTCGAGCTCGAGTCGATCTCCGGGACCATCGCGCCCGCCGGCGACCAGGACTGGTACAAGGTCGCGGCCGACAGCGGGACGAAGCAGCTCCTGCGCGCGGAGCTCTCCGGCCTCACCGGCATGGACCTGACTTTGTCCCTGCGCGACGCGCTCGGCAACGAGCTCTCCTTTGTCGACAACATGGGCAAGGAGCAGCCGGAGATCATGACGGGCTGGGGCCTGACCGGCGGAGACTACCACCTGGTCGTCACGGAGAAGAGCGGGAAGAAGGCCGACAGCCGCCAGTCCTACTCGCTCGGCCGCAAGCTGATCCCCTTCCAGCCCGGCCTCGAATGGGAGCCGAACAACTCGAGCGGGACCGTCCAGTCGCTCAAGGTCGGCGACTCGGTCGACGGCTATTTCGCGCCGAAGGGCGACGAGGACTGGTATGAGTTCAACCTCTACCAGAAGGGCGTCGTGGTCATCGAGCTGACCGGCGTGATCAACGCCGCGCCCGCTTTGACCTTGTTCGACCAGGAGTACAAGGAGCTGGGGACGGCCGCCTCGCCCAAGCCCGGCGACCCCGTGTCGCTCGAGCGCGAGCTCGACCGCGGCACCTACGCGGTGCGCCTGAAGCCGGCCGACGCGGCGCAGAACAACGTGCGCGACAAATACTCGTTCCGCGTCCGCGCGAAATGAGAATCCTTCCGCTCCTGGCCGCCGCGATCTTCGCCGCGTGCGTCGGGCCGCGCCAGGCCGAGTTCCCGTCGCCCCTGCCTCCGCCCCCGCCCGTCGCGGTCGTCGAGGTCAAGGACCCCAATTTCGAGGCCGTCGTCATCGAGGCCGTGCCGAACGCCGACGACGAGGGCGTTTCCTTCACGAAGATCTTCATCGACGGCAAGGAGACGGGCAAGACCGCCGTCGGCCCGCGCTCGCAGGAGAAGCACGTGCGGCTCAAGGTCCCCGCGGGCAACCAGCCCGTGCGCCTCGAGCATTGGTTCCTGCCGCCGATCGGCGAGTGGACCGTCCTGCCCGACGCCCGGCAGCCGCGGGAGCGCTTCGTGCGCATCGAGGACGGCACCATCGCCCGCCTCACGCTTCGCTACGGCCCCGACGGGGCTCCTTCCCTCGCGATCACCCGCGAACCCGCGCCGAAGCCCTGATTAGTCCCCGGCCGGGAATTCAACGAATTTGCGAGCCTGACACCGGCTTTAGAAGTCGCGGGTGGGCTTGGACATGTAGATGTCCTTGACGAAGGACATCCAGGCGGGGGCGGCGATGGAGCCGCCGGCCTTGCCGGGGGACATGGCGACGCGCATGTCGTCGTGGCCGATCCAGACGGCGGCGGAGAGGTCGGGGGTGACGCCGGCGAACCAGGCGTCGCGGTAGTCGTTGGTGGTGCCGGTCTTGCCGGCGGCGGGGACGTTGAAGCCGATGCGGCGCGCGGAGGCGTAGGCGGAGCCCTCGGGACCCAGGACGCCGCGCATCGTGTCGACCATCGCGCGGGCGGTCGTCGAGGAGAAGACGACGGAGCCCTCGGTCTTCGGAGCGTCGCCTTCGCTCAGCACCTTGCCCTCCCGGTCCGTGAGGCCGCGCAGCCACCAGGGGCGCACCGCGCGGCCGCCGTTGGCGAACGGGGCGTAGGCCGCGGCCATCTGCACGGGCGAGACGTCCGCGGTCCCCAGGGCCAGCGAGAGGTTGCGCGGCAGGCGCTCCACGGGGACGCCGGAGGCGACGGACAGGATCTCGAGGACCTTGTCGATGTCGACTTCCTTGAGAAGCTTGATCGCGACCGAGTTCAGCGACTTCCACAGGGCGAAGTCGAGGCGCACCTCGCCGTAGTACTTGTTGCCGTAGTTGTGCGGCGACCACTTGCGGCCGTTGCCGATCTTGAAGGTGATCGGGGCGTCGAGCATCGTGTCCGAGGCCTTGAACCTCCCGCTCTCGTACGCCTCGGCCCAGACGAAGGGCTTGACCGACGAGCCCATCAGGCGGCGGCCGTCCGTCGCGCGGTCGAGCTGGTTCTGGAAGCTGAAGCCGGTGCCGCCGACGAGGGCGAGGAGGGCGCCGTCCTTCGGGTCGAGCGCCGCGAGCGCGCCCTCGACGGGAGCCTCCTTGCCGGCGGGCTCGCCGTCCTCGTCGGGCTTGGCCGCGGGGTCGTTCTCCTTGGCCAGGCGCTCGCGCAGGGCGCGCTGGGCGGCCTTCTGCGCGTCGAGGTCGAAGGTGGTGCGGATGGTCAGGCCGCCGCGCAGGAGACGCTCCTTGGTGTAGGCCCGGAGCATCTGCCGGCGCACGAACTCGACGACGTAGGGCGCCTCGTTGACGCGCGTGCGCCAGAAGGAGACCTCGGGGACGCGCGCGCGGCGCTCGAAGCGGTCCCAGAACTCGGCCTCGATGCGCTCGACGGACGACTCCGGGATGAAGCCGTTCCTGGCCATGCGCCGGAGCACGGTGCGCTGGCGCGGGCGCGCGAGCTCCGGGGAGTCGAGCGGCGAATACTTGTTGGGGCTGGGGATGATGCCGACGATTATCGCCGACTCGCCGACGTCGAGGGCGGAGGCCGGCTTGTTGAAATAGTAGCGCGACGCGGACTCGACGCCGAAGGCGCCGTGGCCGAAGTAGGCGAAGTTGAGGTACATCATGAGGATCTGGTCCTTCGTGAACTTCTGCTCGAGCTTCCTGACGCAAAAATACTCGAAGATCTTGCGGCCGGGGGTGCGCTTGCGCGTCGTGAACATCTGCTTGGCGAGCTGCTGGGTCAAGGTCGAGCCGCCCTGGCTGCGCCGCGCGCCGGTGAGCGTGACGAAGACCGCGCGCGCGGTCGCCTTCCAGTCGACGCCGCCGTGCTCGTAGAAATGGGCGTCCTCGCTGGCCACCAGCGCCTTCTTGAGGAAGGCGGGAAGGTCGTCGGGAGAGCGGACGTACTGTCCCTTCTCCACGGAGAACTCGGCGATGAGGCGGTCTTTCGCGTCGAGGATGCGCGTCGGGGCGGCCGCGACAGACAGCTTCGAGGCCATGTAGGGGACCTCGAAGGCCTCGTCCTCGGCGAGGAGGTACTCCTCGCGCCCGGGAACGGTGAGGTTGAGGTAATACGCGTCCATCTTCTCGATGATGGCCGGCTCGAGCTGATGATAGCGCCGCCAGGCGGACAGGGTCATGCCGCCGACGACGGCGCCGGCGGCGAGGGCCGCCGCGGCCGCGGCCAGAAGCGCGCGTCGAAACCAGGTCCGGAGCATCGCCCTCATGATACCATTCGAGCCCCGGACCGGCTTACGCCCGGCCGCCGCAAAAGCCTTACATTTCGTCGATAGCCGGCGCCGGGCCGCGGTGCTACCATCGCAACGGAGCACGGAGGGGCGCCATGAAGGCGGGATTCGTCCTGTTCGTCGCGTTGAGCGCCGGGCTTGGGGCCGGCCTCGTCGCGGGCTGCCGGACGGCCGCCCCCTTCGATGCCGCGCGGCGAGGGTCCTTGGCCGAGGACATCATCGCGGCTTGGCCTGCGCCCTCGCGGCTCGCCGCCGCCGCGATGATCGAGAAATACGGCCCCCCCGACGCGCTCGCGCCGGACGGGATGGGCTGGAAGGACAAGGGCCGCTGGAAGAAGATCATCGTCCGCGAGCGGCCCGGGGAGAGCGGCGGGACGGCCGGCATCCTGGAGCAGACCGCGGCCTACCGGGTGCCGACGAGCGCGCGCCGCGAGCTCGCGGCCTTCGGAGACAAGGTCCGGATCTCCCCGGACGGGACCGCGATCTCGGCCCGGTCGGACGACGAGGCGCTCAACTTCCTCGCGCTCAACCTGGCCGTCGCGATCGGCCGCGGCGACCTCGACGCGGCGGGGGCGCGGGATTCCTACCGGAGGGCCGTCGATCTGTCGAACGCGGGGAAGTCCTCGGCCCTGATGAAGGAGCTCCTGTTCCCTCCGATCCCCTGACGCGCGGGCGCGGAGGCGATTCAGCGGTCCGGGATCGAGACGAAGAAGCTCGCCCACCGCCCCGGCTTTCCCTCGGCCCACACCCTCCCTCCATGCCGCGCCGCGATCCGCGCCACGATGGCCAGGCCGATGCCGCTGCCCGGGAACGAGCGGGCCGACTCGAGCCGCTGGAACGGCTCGAACAGCCGCCCGGATTCCTGCGCATCGAAGCCGATGCCGTTGTCGTGCACGGAGACGATGACGCCCTTGTCGCCGCGACGGGCGCGGATGCGCACCCGGGCCTCGGGCCTGCCGCTCGTGTATTTGATCGCGTTGGAGAGGAGGTTGACGAACACCTGCCGGAGCAGGGCCCGGTCGCCCTGGACGACCGGCAGGTGACGCACGTCCCAGACGATCCTCCGTTCCCCGCAGTCGGCGCGCAGCTCCTCGCGCACCTCGCCGACGAGCCCGCCCAGGTCGACCGGCTCGCGGCGCAGCTCCGCGCGGCCGGCGTAAGCGAAGCTCGCCAGGCCGTCGAGCAGGCTCGTCATCCGGTCGGCCGCGGAGACGATGCGCGAAGCGTAGTCGCGGGCGCGCGCGTCGGCCGCCGCGGCGGGAGAATCCTGCAGCAGGCGGGAGAACTCCCGCATGTGCCGCAGCGGGGCGCGGAGGTCGTGGGACACCATGGAGTTGAAGGACTCCAGCCCCTGGGTGACGGCCTCGAGGGCATGGAACTGCTTGCGCAGCGCGGTCTCCCCGCGCAGGCGCTCGGACAAGTTCGCGTCCGAGATCTTGAGATAGACGAGCGTCTGATTGAGCAGCTGGTAGGCGATCTCGCCGAAGGTCGTGGGCCCCGTGAAGCCCGGCGTGCGGCGGCCCTCGAGCCTCGCGTAGAGGTAGTTCAGGATGCAGTTGCACGAGTAATCGACGCCGCCCGCGAGCTCCTTCGGCAGCTGGGACGAGAAGGCCGAGATATAGTCCCCGATCGGGCGGGCGTGGCGATAGCGCACGCCCTTGAAGACCGGCGCGTAGAAGCGGACCTCCTGGGACGCCTCGTCGACGCGCTGGAACGAGGTGTTCACCATCGCGCCGTTGTAATCGGCGACCAGGGGAAGACGGATGTCGAGCCGCCGCTCCTTGATGTACTGGACGAAGGGAACGAGCTTGCCGTCGACGAACACGTCCTTGGCGGTGAAGCCGTCGGCCGCGAAGGTCAGAACGTCGCCGTCGCCCGGCTCGAAGATGTTGATGAGGCCGACCTCGGCGGTCTTGGACTTGGGCAGCGACACGTGGAGCACGACCGCGGCGTCGTCGTAGGCGGCGCCGGTCCGCCCGTCGAAGACCCGCGGCGCGGCCTTCCCGAGGTCGACGAGGTCCACCCCCGAGACCCAGCCGACCAGGGGCCGGCAGGCGAAGTTCGCGTAACGGGGGCCCTCGAGCGCGAACGCCCGCAGGGTGTTGCTCGCGGCCGGGATGACGACGAGGCTGTAGCCGTTGTCGGGGGCGTCCGTATAGACGTCCGCGATGGAGACGGCGTCGTAGACCTTGATCGTGAAGCCGGTCGCGAACTCGGGGGCGACGACCGAGCTCAGCCGGTCGCGCGAATGGAGGCCGCCTTCCTCGCCGATGAAGTAGGCGCTGGTGCCTCCCACCCAGTCGCCCTTCGGCAGGCGCCGCAGCAGGTCCTCGTCGCCGGCGACGAACAGCGGGCGCCCGGCGGCGAGCTGGGAGGCGAACTCGTCGACGCTCACCATGAGCCGCCCGTGGAGCATGTCGATGGTCATGAACGGATTGTAAGCCTCCGCGAGGGCGAGGGAAATAGACGGAGTGTACAGCCGATATTGAGGATTGGTCTATGAAACCGTCCTCGTCTTTGGTAGGGTGCACCCGATGAGAGCCCTGATGGCGCTGGCGCTGTTCTTGGCGGCGGCCGCTCCCGCCTCCGCGGCCCTGCTCGCCGGCATCGACGCGCTCGAGCGCGCGGACTTCGAGCTCCTGCGCGGCAAGCGCGTGGGCGTCATCACCAACCACACCGGCGCCGACTACGCGGGACGCAGCACGGTGGACCTCCTCTTCGCCTCGAAGAAGCTCCGGCTCGTCGCCATCTTCAGCCCCGAGCACGGCTTCCGGGGCGACCGCCGCGACGGCGACCCCGTCGGCGACACGAAGGACCCGGTGACGGGGCTTCCCGTCTACAGCCTGTACGGCAAGACGCGGCGTCCGACCGCGGAGATGCTGAAGGGGATCGACGTCCTCGTCTTCGACATCCAGGACGTCGGCGCCCGCGCCTACACCTACCTGAGCACGATGGGGATGTGCATGGAGGAGGCGGCCAAGCACGGCCTCGAGTTCGTGGTCCTCGACCGCCCCAACCCGCTGGGCGGAGAGGTCCTCGAAGGGCCGGTGCTGGAAGCGCCGTTCGATTTCACCGGCTACTTCCCGGTGCCGGTCCGCCACGGCATGACGCCGGGCGAGATGGCGCGCCTGCACGCCGCCGTGAAGGGGCTCGCGCTCCGGCTCAGCGTCGTGCCGCTGCAAGGCTGGACGCGCTCCACGCTCTACGACGAGACCGCGTATCCGTGGATCAACCCCTCGCCGAACATACGGGGGCTGGACGCGGCCATCCTGTACGCCGGCTTCGTGGGCTTCGAGTCGAGCCCGTACTCCGTCGGCCGCGGCACGGACGAGCCTTTCCTCTGGTTCGGCGCGCCGGACCTCGACGCCGCCGCCATGGTCCGCGCCCTGGACGCGGCGGGGCTGGAAGGAGCGCGGTTCCAGGTCGAGGATCGGACCCCGGCCCAGGACATCTACGCGGGCAAGCCCTGCCGCGGCGTGCGCGTGGACGTCGTGGACCGCAAGAAGGTCCGCAGCCTCGACATCTTCGTCCACGCCGTCGGCGCGCTGCGCCGGTCGCGGATCGTCGCGGTGTCCTGGGCCGGCGCCGGCGGCGCCGCGATGAAGGCCGACCGGAACATCTTCCGTTCCGTCCTCGAGTCCTCCGAGCACCCCGGCGCGATCCTCGCGGCCTACGAGGCGAGCTGGCGCGCCTTCGACGCCGGGCGCGCCAAATACCTGCTGTACTGAAATTCCCGGCCGTTTTGTTGCTAGGGGATGAGTGGAGGAACCCCTATGCCCACCCTAGAGAAGCACCTGTACGTCATCGTCCACCCCGTCAACGCGCTCGTCGCGTCCCAGCTCCCGCCGGAGAAATTCGCGGAGCACTACACCATCGGGAGCTCGAAGCACTACGAAGGCAAGGTGATCTTCGCCGAGCTCGACCCGGGCTTCCGCGACGGATATTTCGACATCGACCATTACCTGAAGGAGACCGTCCCGCATCCGGACGGCTCGCCGAAGAAGACGAAGTTCATCTCGTCCTACGCCGTGCTCGAGCACATCGACCTGAAGGCGCTGAAGAGCCTGTATCTCGTCACGACCGACGGCAAGGCCCTCGAGCTGAAGGCGAAGCCCTACACCGCGGTCAACGAGCCCGGCCTCGTGCGGGTGTATCAGGAGATCTGCCCGCTCAGCAACATGGTCGCCTCGACGCTCGACCAGCGCGCGTTCGCCAAGTACATCACCTCCGAGACGCGGTCGAAGGGCGCGCCGAAGATCCTGTTCACGCAGTACGAGTTCGACGTGGAGACCTTCCTCCACATGAACCAGAACCGGGACATGCTGACCTGCCCGATCCCGGACACCTACCCGAACCGCCTCCACGACTACCTGCTCGAGCTCAAGGAGAACTCGGACAAAAAGACGAAGACGGTCAGCCTCAACTCGACCTTGACCGCGGCGTCGTGGCGGCTGATCCGCCACGGCTTCTGGTTCGCCGGCGCCAGCGAGCTCGTGTTCTTCCCGATGCCTTCCCCCAAGGAGCTCGAGAAGGACCACTACGAGTGGTGGCGCTCCGCCTTCTAGACCGGCACAGGTTCGTTACAGCCGCGCACTGTGCCTCGCGGGCCGTTCCATGGTCAGCTTTCCCCGAGGCGAACCATGAACGAGCCCGCGGAGTCGCGCGACCTTAAGGAGCTGCACCGGCCCTCGGCGATCCGGCGCCGCCTCGGCGAACGGCGCCGCCACAGCCATCTCGGCGACGCGGTGCTCGGCGGCGTCGACGGCTGCGTCACCACCTTCGCCGTCGTCGCGGGCGCGGCGGGCGGCGGTCTGCCCGACGCGGCGATCGTCGTGCTCGGCTGCGCCAACCTCCTCGCCGACGGGTTCAGCATGGCCGCCGGCAACTACCTGAGCGTGAAGAGCCGGCGCGAGGAGCTGCTCAAGGCCCGGCGCGAGGAGGAGTCCCACATCGCCCGGATCCCGCGGGGAGAGCGGGAGGAGATCCGTCAGATCTTCCGGCGGAAAGGCTTCAACGGAGCCGTCCTCGAGAAGATCGTCGCCGTGATCACCCGGGACGAGGCGCTGTGGGTCGAGACGATGCTGACGGAGGAGCGCGGCCTTCAGACCGAGGAGCGCCGCCCACTGCTCGCCGGCCTCGCGACGTTCGGCGCGTTCGCGGCCGCCGGCTCGATGCCGCTCCTGCCGTTCCTTCTTCCCGCCTTCCCCGCGGACGCGGAGCTCGCCGCCAGCGCCGCGATCACGGCCGTCGCGTTCCTCGCGATCGGGCTGATGAAAGGCCTCGTGCTGCGCGCGCCCCTGCTCCGCTCGGGGCTCGAGACCCTGGGCGTCGGCGGCGCCGCGGCGGGGCTGGCCTTCGCCGCGGGGCGCGTCATCCGCGGCCTGTACGGCGGCTAGCGGCGCCTGAACACGTAGAGGCGGTTCTGGGCGCTCCAGTCCGGGGCCCGCGCGCCGACGAACGAGAACGGCTTCGGCTCGCGGGGTACGGGGACGTAGCCCTCGAGGCGGTAGTCGGCCGCGAGCCACTCGCGGATCGCGTCGCGGAACGCCAGGCCGAGGCGAGAGCCGATCAAGGTCGAGATCGGCTGATTGACGTAGACGACGAAGGCCGGCTTCGCCGCCCGCAGGGCGGCGAGCTCGGCCTCGAGCGGCTCCGGGCTCTTGGGGAACATGGTCAAGGGGTAGACGAAGTCGTGCCGCGTCGCGGCGCGGCGCCCGGCGTAGACGTACAGCGCGGGCTCGGAGCCGAACACCCAGATGGGATCGCCGGGGGCCGTGCGCTCGCGCAGCCAAGCGCCGAGGGCCTCGGTCTCGAGCAGGGGGCTCGGGTACAGCAGATCCTTGGCGACGGCCTCGCGGCCCTTGGCGAAGTAGAAATCCCCGCCGGCCGCGGCGGGGACCAGCGCCAGCGCGGCCACCGCCGCCCAGCGCGTCTTCTCCCCGCGCAGGCGCTCGACGCCGTACGCCGCGGCGAGGCATAGCGGCGGCGCCGCCTGCAGGAAGTAATGCGGGAACAGGAGAAGCCCCGTGGCGGCGGCGAGCAACCCCCCGGCCAGCCACAGCGCCGCGGCCAGCTCGCCGCGGTTCTCCCACCGGACCTCGAGCCCCCTCAGCCCGAAAGCCGCGAGCGCCCACGCCGGCCAGCTCCCCTTCAGGAACGCCGGGCCCAGGTCGACGGCGAAGAACCGGGCCTGCTCCGCCGCCGCGGCCCAATCGGCCTGCGCGGCGTAGCGCATGTTGCCGGCGACGACGCAGTCCCAGAAGGGCTCCAGGCCGCCGCGCGCCGCGAAATAGCCGAGCCAGAACGCCGGGATCGCGGCCGCGCCGAGGGCGAACGCGGCCGCCGCCTTCGGGTCCCAGCGCCGCTCCCCCCGCCACGCGGCGAGGATCCCCGCGGCCAGGACCGGCCACAGCGCGGTCTGCTTCGTCATCAGCGCCGCGCCCGCCAGCACCCCGCCCAGCGCGGCGAAGCGCCGGTCCGCGCGGCTCGCGGCCCAGACGGCCCAGGCCGCGAAGGCCGCCGCGAACACCTCGGTGTTGGCGGGAAAGCCGAAATCGCCGACGGGCATGGTGCTCAGCACGAAATACGCGGCCGGCGCCGCAAGCCGCGCGGCGGGGCTCCAGCGCTTCGGCGCGAGCAGCAGCAGGGCGAGCCCCGTCAGGAGCACCGCCGCCATCGCGGCGAACCGGGGCGCCGCCGGAGAATCGGAGAGCGCCGCGGTCGCCCGGTAGACGGCGATGGTCATCGGCGGCTTCTGGTTGAAGACGTCGCGGTAGGGAAGCCCGCCCTCGGACCAGACGCGGGCCGCGTAGGCGTACTCGCCCTCGTCGGAGAGCAGCGGCAGGCCGACGCCGTGCCGGCGCAGCGCCAGATGCCAGCCGAAGGCCAGGACCATGCCGAGGGGGATGACCCAGCGCCGATTCATGTCCTTGACTTTACTTTTTTGGGGTCAGCGGTACAGCGGCGCGAGTAGGCGCTCGGCGCGGGCGCGCACCTTGGGGTTCTCCCACGGCGAATACGTCCGGCCCGCGCAGGTCCGCCGCAAGGGCCGGCGGAGGTCCTCCGTCAGATGCCGCAGGACGAACAGCTCGGCCAGGTCCTCGGCCCACGAGCGGCTGCCGTAGAACGAGGCGAAAGGAGTCCGCGCCCACTGCGAGCACAGCTCGGCCGCCTGCGCCGGCGCGAGCTCGGGATCGCCGAAGCCGTAGAAATGCAGCTTCGCGCGCAACGGGTAGTCCGCCGCGGGCTTCGGCTCGGCATAGTCCGACCACGCGTCCCAGGGCTTCTTTCCCTTGAACCCGGGATTTAGGACGCGATGCAAGCCCGGCTCGGTAAAAGGGGTGACGTATCTCACGTAGTCGAAGGCATGAGCGGACTCATGAGCCACGCTGTACAGGATGCCCGGCCCGTCTCCCGCCTCCACGCTCAGATCGGCCTTGCCCCGGAACAACGTGAGGTCGCGCTCGGTCATCAGCTCGGACAAGGTCTGACGGAACCCGGCCGGATTGAGGATCATGTAGACGTAGGTCCGGCTCGACGGATCCAGGACCCAATTGGTGATGCCGTTGCCCTTGAGGTTCTTGACGAGGTAGACCGCGATCACGCGTTCGGACAGGACCTTCTTCATCGGCGGGGGCAGGCCGTCGAAGGCGGAGGCCAGCACCGCGGCCTCCGGCGCGGTCGGCGAGTACGCCTCGTACGGCATCTCGTCGGTGTCCGCCCAGGCCTTGAGGAGCCAGGGCGGGATGGTCTTCACCCGCGGCAGCGGCACGGACGGGTCGAAGCCGTAGGACTCCAGCGCGGAGGGATCGGGCGGCGCCGCGGCGCGCGCGGCGAAGGGCCACGCGAGGAGCAGGAGAAGGGCGTAGGTCACGTCGTCCCTTATTCCTGCGGCTGTTCTTCCTCTTCCTGGGGGGGTTCGGGCGCGGGCGGCGCCTCCATGGCCTCGTCCGGGCCCTCGACGAGAGGGGCTTTGCCGCCGCGATTGCCGATGAGCCCGTGAGGCTCGTCGCTCCTCGCAGCCGGCCGCGCGTTCGATCCCGAAGCCGGCGCCGCCGAGCCCCCGGAGCCGCCGAGCGGAGCGACCGACGTCGTCGGCGTCGGGCTGTTCTTCGGGCAGTCGACGACGACGTTCTGGCGGGGGCCGCCCTTGAACCGGCCCGTGCTCGTCCAGCCCGCGCCGGAGGCGAACTCGAGCGGCAGCCACCCGGGACGGGCGTCATGGGCGCACGACGACGCGATCATGTCGACGAGCATCACCTGGGGCGCCCCTTCGTACGGCTCGCCCTGCCCGAAATAGTAGGCGACGACGTCGTGCGAGGGGTTATTGCAGTCGCCGCGCTTGCAGTTGTAGCCCCAGCGCCGGTCCTCACGGCGCAGGGCGTCGACCGCCAGGTCCAGGTAGCGGGAGTCGGCCCGGCATTCGTCTTCCTTCGGATTGAGCTTGCCGCTCCACTCGTCGGGATTCTCCCGCGCGACCCGCTCCAGGAGCGCGAGCCGGTTGGGGACCTTCACCCCCGAGCAGTTGGTCGCGGCGCCGCCGTAGCCCGAGCCGGCCTGGCCGACGCCGGCTCCGGTGCCGGCCGCGGCGCCGGCCCCGGGCCCTTCGGAGCCTCCGCATTTCGTCGACTTCGACACCTGGTCGCAGCGGTTGGGGCTGCATTTGCCGCACTCGTTGCGCTTATCGTCGGCGCCCCACCACCAGCCTTTCCCGCCCTCGCCGGCGGCGACGACGAGGTCGACGACGCCGACGCAGGGGATACGGACCTTGTCCCCTTTCCCGGGGAGGATCTCGGTGCCCGGATACACCGCGTTGATGACGGGAAGCGCTTGCTTCAGGCCCGCGGGCGTATGGGGGAAGGCGTAGAGGATGCGCCCGACGACGTATTTCGGCGTCTGGTGCTTCTCGTCGTTCCACTTGCAGCAGTCCCAGCCCGGAAGGCAGGCCCTCGCCGTCCCGGCCGCCGCCGTGAGGATCGCCGCCGCCAGCGCCAAGCGTTTCATGATCATGATATCCCCTCCGCCCAGGACGAAGTGTAACCCCGCGAATTTCCGGGGTCAAGGGGGGTCGGGACGCCTTCCGCCATGGAACTTTTAGGGGGCCTCGATCGTATGAAAGGATGGGACTTTGCTGGGAGCTCGCGCTCGACATCCTCCTCCCCCGGGCCTGCGCGCATTGCCGCGAGGACCTGCGCCGCTCCGACGGGCCGCTGTGCCGGGCCTGCGCCGGCGCGCTGCCGCCGCCTCCGGAGCCGGCCTGCGTCCGCTGCGCCGGGCGCCGCGGCGGCCCCTCGCCCTTCTGCCCGGACTGCGCGGGACGCCGCTTCGCCTGCCGGCTGATCCGGGCCGCGGCCGCGCACCGCGGACCGGCGGCCTCGCTCGTGCACGCCTTCAAGTTCCGGGGCTCCCGTCCGGCGGCGAAGGCGGCGGGCCGTCTCATGGCCGCCGCGCTGACCTTGCACCCGGAGCTCTCGGGCTTCGACGCGCTCCTCGCGGTTCCCATCCATCCCGGGCGCGAGCGGGAGCGCGGCTACAACCAGGCCGAACTGCTCGCGCGGGAGCTCGCCGCCGCGACGGGCTGGCCGCTCCTCGACGCGCTGGAGCGCGCCCGCGCGGCCCCGCCGTCATGGAGGCTGAGGAAGACCGAGCGGCGCGCCGAGCTGGCCGGCGCCTACGCGCTCCGCGACGGAGCCGCCCCGCTCGTCGCCGGCAGGCGCGTGCTCGTCATCGACGACGTGGCCGCGACCGGCACCACCCTCGAGGAGTGCGCGGCGGCGCTGCGCGCGGCGGGGGCGGCGGACGCGGCGGGCTACGCCTTCGCGCGGGCCGGGGACTTCACTTGAGGCCGAGGAGCTTCTTCCACCACGACAGGCGCGCCGGCGGCGGGGCCTTCGTGCGAACGTAGGACGCCTCGACCGACTCCGCGACGTGGACGGGCAAGGTGAACAGGAAATCGGCGCCCTGGCCGGCCTCGCTCTCGATCCACATCTTGCCCTTCTGCAGGTGGACGAGCGCCTTCGCGATGGACAACCCCAGGCCCGTGCCGCCGACGTGGGTCTCGCCGGAGGCGATCTGGACGAACTTCTCGAAGACCTTCGCCTGCTCGGCTTTGGCGATCCCGGGGCCGGTGTCCTTGACCGAGTACTCGACGAAGCCCTGGTTGCCCTCGGCGCGCTTCGCCAACGCGACCTTGATGCTGCCGCCGGCCGGCGTGAACTTGATCGCGTTGGAGAGCAGATTGACGATGACCTGGACCGTGCGCGGCGCGTCGGACTGGACGAGCGGCAGGCCGTCCGGCGCGGACAAGGTCAGCCCGATGCGCTTCTTCTGGGCCCACGGCTGGAGGCTGTCGACCGCGTCCTGGGCGATCTTCACGGCATCCGTCGGCTTCGTGAACACCTCCATCTGGCCGGACTCGATCTTGGAGAAATCGAGGATGCTGTTGATCATCTCGGCCAGGCGGTCGGAGTTCTTGAGGGCGGTGTTGAGCATCCGAGTCTCGTCCTCCTCGATCTTACCGGCGAACTGGCCCTGCAGGATCTCGAGCGCGGCGCGGATCGACGACAGCGGCGCCCGCAGCTCGTGGGTGACGTGGGCGACGAAATCGCGCTGCATCCGCTGCAGTTCCTTGTGCTTCGTCGCGTCGGGCAAAGCGGAGACCATGCCGACGACCTTGCCTTCCTCGGTCTTGACGACGGCGCTGGAGGCGCGCAAGGTCCGCTGCGTGTCGGCCGCGCCCTGGAGCTTGACGTCGGCGGCGATGTCCCGGTCGGCCGGGGTCGAGAGCTCGTTGGCCATCGTCACGATGAACTGCTCGCTCGGCTTGTCGGTGATCGGCTTGCCGGCGCTCTGCGCCAGCGTCTGGCCGTAGATCTGCTCGGCGGCCGGGTTCATCATCAGGATCTTGCCCTGGTCGTCGACGACGACGACGCCCTCGACCATGTTGCTCAGCACGCTGTCGGTGCGCTTCGCCTCGTTCTCGAGGGTCTTCTTCTCGCGCTTGAGCGGGACCGTGACCTCCTCGACGCGCTTGGCGATGTCGCTCTCGAGCAGCTTCATGACCTGCTCGATGACCTTCTTGCGCAGGACGGGGTCGGGCACGGCCTTCTCGACGAGGGCCATCATCGTGCGCTCGAGCGACCCGCCCGCGATCGCGTCGCTGATCCCCTGGATCGCGGCCTGCGCCGCGGCCGCGCCGCCGGCGCCGGGGCCGTTCCCCGCGCCGGCGCCGGCGCCCGGGGCGGCGCCCTCGGCGGCAGGTCCCG
>JACPFR010000015.1 GCA_016182905.1 Elusimicrobiota bacterium | reverse complement strand
GGTCGCGCGGGAGGAGGCGGGCTCGCGCGGCCGGCCGCGGGCGGAGCGCGCGGGGCGACCGCCGACGCGACCGGCGCGCGCCCGCCGTCGGGGAGATCCACGTAGCCGCCGCCGGCCAGACGCGGGGCGCTCATCGGCGCGCTCGCGGCCGCGTCCGGCGCGGAGACGGGCTCGGCGCCGGCGAGGCCGCCCGAGGAGCCGGCCGAGGTCGGACTCGAGAACTGGCGCGACGCCGCGTTCGTCATCACGCGCTCGGGAGGAGCGAGCTCCGGCGCCGGCCGCTCGTAAGCGGGCGCGGGACCGGCGCTCGGCTGGGAGCCGAAGGGGTTGACCCGACTGTACCAGCCGGGTCCCGAGGACGCCCCGGGCGCCGCACGGCCGCCCGCGAACTGCACGACCACGAGGACGAGGGCGACGATCGCGGCCAGCGCGCCGGCCGCCTGGAGCCTCTTGTCCTCTTCCATCTCCGGAGGGTAACAGATGGCCGAACGCGGCGCCAGATGCGCGGCGATCCGACGCGGCGATCCGGTCTTGACGGGATGCGATCCAGAAGCTATGCTCCGTCCCGATGCACCTCTCGTTCTCTCGGGCGCGCGCCGTCCTCGTCTTCACGCTGGCCGCCGTCTCCGCCGCCTCCGCCGCCCCGGCCTCCTTCACCCTGTCCGTGGACCCGCGCTTCGAGCTGCTCGCCGTCGTGCGGCAGCTCTCCGGGGAAGGGAAGGCGGACGCCGCCGCGTCCGCGTACCGGGAGCGCATCGAGAAGCGCTTCGGCGCCTTCCGCGGCCATCCGGCCGTGGCGCTGTACCGGGACCTGGCCGCCGCGCCCTCCCGGGAGGAGGCCGTCGCGACCATCCCGCTCTACCTCACGGACCCGCCGGAGCTGGCGCTGAAGGATCCGGACGCCGACGTCCATTACCTCAACGGCCCCGGGGAGGCCGAGGAGCTGCAGCGCTTCGTCGCGGAGCTCCGCGACCTCGCGCGGGCCTCCGACTTCATGGCCTTCTTCCGCGGCGAACGCGCCTTCCACGCCGGGCTGGAGGACAGCGCGCGCCGGAAGCTCGGGACCGTCGATCCCGTCGCCGCGATCGAGGACTATCTCGGGATGAGCCTCGCGAGCCGCTCGCATTACATCATCATGCCGCAGCGCGCCGCCACGCACGCCTTCATCATCCCCTATCCGCTCCCCCCCGCGAACCTCGGCGCCCGGTCGTTCGAGGTGTACACCATGTCCCCGGACATCGACGCCGGGGGCTTCGCGCGCGTCGTCTGGCCCGAGCCGCTGTTCGTCTTCATCGACCCCGCCTTCCATTATTTCGAGAGGCTCAACGTCCCGGTCCCCGCCGACTTCTACGGGCCGGCCCTCGCTCGCTGCCGCCTGGCCAGCCCCGACTGCGTGAAGCATCACGCGGCGACCGCGCTCATCGCGCGCCTGAACCGGAAGTCCGGCATCGCCCCGGCGCCCGCCGAGGAGCTCGCCTCCGCCGCGGCGCCCGAGGGCCGCCTCGTGAAGGCGCTGACGCAGCGGCTCGAGGAGTACGAGGCCCGCCGCGACCTGTACCCCACCTTGTGGCATTTCCTCCCGCGCTGGTTCGCCGTCTTCGAGGAATCGGCCTTCCCCGGACGCCGGCCGCGCAGGCTCGCCGTGCCCGCCGAGCCGCGGATCACCTCCGCCGCCGACTTCTTCGATCCCGCCGTCTCGGCGCGGCTGCTCCGCGCGGACGCCCGATGAGGGCCATGCTCGCCGCCGCCGTCATGCTCGCCGCCGCCGCGCCGCGCGCCGCGGCCGCGTCCGCCGGCTTCGCGGTCGACGCGAGGGTCGAGCTGGCCTCGGTCGTCCTGATGCTGGCCGAGCCCGCCGAGTTCCGCGCCCGCCGTCCCGACGGCCTCGACGCCTACGCCGCCGCCGCCGAGGCCGCGTTCGCGGCGCACGCCGCGCACCCCGCGGTGGCCCGGGTCCGGGACCTGCGGCGCGGCGGCGCGCCGGCCTCCGCTCTCGTGCGCGCCGCGCTGTCCCCCTCCCGGGGAGACCCGCTGGCCGCGGAGCTCGTGGACTTCGAGAAGGCGTCGGGCTTCGCCGCGTTCTTCGCGTCGCGCGGCGAGGATCACCGCGCCTTCGTCGAGACGGCCCGGAGGGAGTCCCTTCACGCGATCAGCCCCGAGTCCGCGCTCGCCTACATGGGCGTCGCGATGAAAGGAGACCGCCGCTTCCTCCTGGCCCCGCTGCTGCCCGACGACGAAGGCCTCGCCGAGCTGAGCGTGCGCGCGGGGACGCCGGCGGGCCGCGGGACCCGTTTTCGGTTCGACGACTTCGAGCGCTCCGTCGCGGCGGAGCTGTGCCGCGAGGCGGCGGGCTGGATCCGGGAGCCGGCCGGCTCCATCCCGGCGCACCTCGCCGCCGCGGTCGGCCTGCGCGTGATCGCGCGCGACCTGGGCGAAAGAGCGTACCGCGCGGCGCTGGCCCGCCTGGAGTCCGAGCGCCTGCCGCATCTCCGGCCGCTCGCGGAACGGCTGAAGGAGTTCGAGGGCGAGCGCGTCCGGCATGAGACCCTCCGCGCGTTCGCTCCGCGCCTCGAGGCCCTCGCCGCGATCCGCGTCGAGCAGGCGGCGGCCGCCGCGCGCGCCGGCGGCCGTGACGCCGCGCTGTCCCTGCTCGCCGAGGCGCGCGCGTTCAGCCCGGACGTCGAGACCACGCGCCGCATGATCTTCCTCTATCAGGACCTGAAGGAGGACGCCCGCGCCCGGGAGCTCTCGGACGAGATCCTCGCCGCCGGCTCGCGGCAGCCCGGCCTGCTGCTCGACCGGGCCGGCCTCGCGGCCAAGGCCGGCGACCGCGCCGCGGCCCTCGGCCTGCTCGACGAGGCCCGCGGCAAGGAGCCCGACGAGGCCGCCCGCCGCCGCATGACCGAGCTGTATCTGGAGCTCAACGAGTTCGGCCCCGCGCGGGACCTTCTCGACGGGCTGATCGCCGCCGCGCCGCACGAGCCGCGCCTGCGCATCGACCGGGCCCTGGCCGCGGCGCGGACGGGGGACCGCGCCGCGGCGCTGCGGGGGCTCGCCGACGCCGCGGCCCGGCGCCCGGACCCCGGAGCCGCCCGCCGCATGGCCCTGCTCCACCTCGAGCTCGGCGACGCGGGCCCGGCGCGGGACCTGATCGACCGCCTCGTCAAGGCCAGCCCCAAGGACCCTCTCCTGCATGTCGACCGGGCGGCCGTCGCGGCGGCGGACGGAGACCGCGAGCGGGCGCTGCGCGAGCTCGCCGAGGCCCGCGCGCTGTCGCCCGCCCTCGAGACCCGCAAGCGCATCGCTTTCCTCTATCAAGACCTCAAGGACGACGCGAGCGCCGTCGAGCTCCTCCATGAGATCCAGAAGGACTCTCCCCCGAGCGCGCGTCTCGAGATCGACCGCGCCACGCGAGCGGCGCGCGCGGGAGACCGGGAGACGGCGCTTCAGCGCCTCGCCGAGGCCCGGGCCCTGAACCCGTCGTTCGACGAGCGCAGGCTCATGGTCTCCCTGCACCAGGGGCTCGACGACCCCGGTCCGGCGCGGAGCCTGCTGGCCGGACTCATGGCCGCCGCGCCGCGGGACCCCGGCCTACGCATCGACCACGCCGACCTCTCCGCCCGGACCGGAGACGGCCCCGCGGCGCTGGCCTCCCTCGCGCAGGCGCGCGGCCTCGACCCGGACCCCGCCGGCCGGCGGCGCATGGCGCTGATCCATCAGGACCTGAAGGACTACGCCGGCGCGCTGGCCCTGCTCGAGCCGCTCGCGCGGGAGCAGCCGGCGAACGCGGCGCTGCTCGCCGACCTCGGGCTGTGCCGCTATCTCGGAGGCGGCGCGGACGCGGCGATCGAGGACCTGCGCGCCGCGCTCGAGCTCGACCCGGCGGCTTTACCCGCCGTGCTGACCTTGGGCTCGATATACGCCGCGCGCGGGCGCCTCGACCTGGAGCTCGCCCTCTACGACGCGACGCCGAGCGCCGGCGGCGAGCCCGCGCTGCGCGCGCTGCTGCGCGCGCGCCACGACGAGTTGCTCCGGGCCCGGCTCCCGAGGAAAGAATGAACCACGAAGACACAAAGACACGAAGGACGGAAGAATGGTCGCGGCGAACGTCGATGCCGGCGGCCGTCGACTCTTCATCGTTTGCCGTTCCTCGTGTCTTCGTGTCTTTGTGCCTTCGTGGTTCATCCGTTCCTCCGCATAGGTGGATTTGTCCTAAACTAGCCATCCCTTGGATCAACTGAAGCTCGGGATCGGACATTTCAACGCGGGGCGCTTCCGCGAGGCGCTGGGCCGCTTCCGGAGCGCGGCCGGCCCGGAGGCGCGCGTCTTCGCGGCCCACGCGCTGGAGTCGCTGGGGCGGCCCCGCGAGGCCCTCCTCGCCTTCCTCGGCGCCGTCGAGGACTTCCCCCTCCACGCCCCGGCCTACGCGGGACTCGCCGGCTTGATGCTGCGCCGCGCGGAGCTCGCCGGCGAGCGGGCCGCCGCGCGGCGCCTCCTCGCGCTCAGGCCGCGCGCGCCGGCGGCGCGCCGCCTGCTCGCCGGGGCCCTGGCCTCCTGCGCCCAGGCCTTCCTCGCCGCGGGACGCCTCGACGCGGCGGAGGCGGCGCTGCGCCGGCTCGCGGCGCTCGAGCCGGCGGCCGCGGAGCACCGCGGCCGGCTCATCTCGCTGCTGCGCATGCGCGCTCAGGCGAGCGCGGCGGCCAGCGGCCTCGCGGCGGCGGAGAAGGACCTGCGCGCGGCCCTGGCGCTGGCCCCCGCCGACGAGGAATCCCGGCGGCTGCTGGCCGACCTGCTGCGCCTGCGCGCTCACGCGCAGACGGAGGCCCTGAAGCTGGCGACCGCGGAGAAGACCCTGCGCGCGGCCGTCGCGGTCGCCCCGCGCGACGGGCGGTCGCGCGGCCGCCTGGGCGAGCTGCTGCATCAGCGCGGGCTGGCGCATCAGGCCGGCGGCCGCATGGACGACGCGGAGCGCTCGCTGCGGGCCGCGCTGGCCCTGCAGCCGCGCGACGAGAAATCCCGCCACCGCCTGCTCGAGCTGCTGCGCCTGCGCGCCCGGGGCCTGCTCGCCGCGGGACGGACGGACGCCGCCGAGAAGGTCCTGCGCCGCGCCCTGATGATCGACCCGCGCGACAAGGAGTCGCGCCGGCGCCTCCTCGAGCGGATGCACGCGCGCGCCCGGGACCGGCTGTCCGCCGGGGCCCCGCGAGAGGCCGAGCGGCTGCTGCGCCGCGCGCTGGCCTTCGAGCCGGGGGACGGCGAGTCGCGCCGGCTCCTCGTCGAGCTGCTGCGCGCGCGCCTCGAGGGCTCGCTCGCCGCGGAGAGCCCGGAGGCGACGGGCGCGGTCCTGAGCGCGGCGCTCGCCGTCTCCTCCGAGGACGCCGAGGCGCGCCGCCGCCTCGCCGAGCTCCTGCGCGCGCGCGGCCTCGACGCGCTGTTCGCCCGCCGCCTCGGCCTCGCCGGGCGCCTGCTCCGCGCCGTCCTGCGCTGCGATCCGCTCGACTCGGCGGCGTGCCTGAGCCTCGCCGCGGTCCTCGACGCCGCGGGCCGTCCGGCGGCGGCCGGCGGGATGCTGCGCCGGGCCGCCGCCGCGGCGCGGCGGCGCGGCGCCCGCGCCGACGAGTTCAAGGCGCTGATGAAGCTGCGGCGCTACGAGGACGCGATCGCGGCGGCCGAGCGGATCCTCGACGCGGGCCCGACCTTGCCCGACATCCGCGGGTTCTGGGACCCGTGGGAGTGGGACGAGCGGGCCCCTCGCGAGACCTTGCTGCGCGAGCTGCGGGCCTTCGAGCGGGCCCTGGGGCCCAAGCCGCGCGGCCCGTGGCTCCATTATTACCGCGGCTCGCTGAGCGGGCCCGACGGCCTCCCTCATTTCGAGCGCCTCGCGGGCTACCCGGCGAAGCGCTACGGCTGGATGTGGTTCCGGGCGGCGTCGGCCGCGATGATGGCGTCTCGATTCGAGGACGCGGCCGCGTGGTTCAAGCGCTCTCTGGCCGCCAAGCCCGCCGACTGGAGGGCGCATTGCTTCCTGGCCGAGACGAACCTGTGCCTGGGGCGCCGCGCCGAGGCCTTCGCCGGGATGGACCGCGCCCTGCGCGCCGCTCCCGAAAGCGAGAAGGGGCAGGTCCTCGCCTGGCGTGGGGCCTTCGAGCTGTGGTCGGGGCGCTACGACCGCGCCCTCCGCCTCCTGGACGAGGCCGCCGCCCTCGGCGCGCAGTGCGCGCGCTGCTGGCGGGGCGCGGCGCTGCTGAAGCTCGGCCGGCCCGCCGAGGCGCTCGCGGAGCTCGACGAGACCTTGCGCCTGTACCCGCTCGACTTCGAGGCGTACGTCTGGCGCGGCGAGACGAAGCGCGCCCTCGGCCGTCCCCGCGAGGCGCTCGAGGACCTCGACCCGCGCGCCGCCGGGGACTCGGGCCCGGCGACGCCGGTGTGGCTGTGGGCCCGCTTCAACCGCGCGCTCGCCAAGGCCGCGCTCGGCGACGAGGCCGGCATGAACGCCGAGTTCGAGGCCATCCCCGCCCCGGTCATCGCCCATATCCGCGAGCGCACCGGACTCGAGAAAAAAGAGGACCTGCTCGAGGCCGGCCTGCGCCTGAGCCGGGGCTTCCGCCGCGACGAGTACGGCCAGGCGATCTGGCTGGCCGCGAGGCCCTAGGCTTCGAACTTCGGACAGCGGCGCTTGCCGAGCGCGCTCGACAGGATCGTCTCCTGCCTGCTCACGCAGAAGTACTCGACGGCGCCGTAAGGCTGCGGCAGCATCTCCATCCAGCGGCAGAGCGTGCAGCTTTCCTTCTCGCGGGGCTCCTGGCGGTCGTTCATGAGCGGCGTCAACGCAACGCTTCGGCCGCCGGCTCGGAAGGGGTCAGTCCTTGGACGGCAGGGGACGAAGGGCCTCGCCCTCGGACTTGGAGACGAGCACTGCGATCAGCAGGTCGCCGCTGACGTTGAGCACGGTGCGGCACATGTCCAGGAAGCGGTCCACGCCGAGGATGAGCAGGACGCCCTCCGGCGGCACGCCCACGGAGGCGAGTATGGCCATCAGCATCGGCAGCGACCCGCCCGGCACGCCGGCCGTGCCCACGCCGCCGAGGATCGAGAGCAGGAGCACGGTGCCCTGCTGGGGCAAGGTCAGGACGACGCCGAAGCACTGCGCCAGGAACAGGGCGGTCACGCCCTCGTACAGTGCGGTGCCGTTCTGATTGGCGCTGGCGCCGACGGTCAGCACGAAGCGCGAGATCTCGCGCGGCAGGCCCAGCGTCTCCTCGCCGACGCGCATCGACACCGGCAAGGTGGCCGAGGACGAGCTCGTGCCGAAGGCGGTGAGCATCGCCTCCTGGATGCGCTTGAAGAACAGACGGGGGCTGAGGCCGCCCAGCGTCCTCACGAAGAACGAGTAGGTCGCTAACTGATGGAACGCCAGCGCCCCCACCACGACCAAGGCGTAGCCCAGCAGCTGCCGCAGGAGCCCGAAGCCGAAGCGCGCGGTCAGGTTCATGACGAGCGCGCCCACGCCGAACGGCGCCATCTTCATGACGAGGTGGATGAACGCCATCGAGGCCTCGTTGACGGACTCGAGGAGCTTGAGCAGCGGCCGCGCCTTCTCCTTGTCCACGCGGATCAGCCCGAGCCCGAACAGCATCGAGAAGAACATCACCCCGAGGAAGTCCCCGGTCGCGGCCGCCTTCACGGGGTTGTCCGGCACGAGGGCGAGCAGGCGCTGCGCGAAGTTGACGCCGTCCCCCGCGGGCATCGCGGGGAGCTTGCCCGTCTTGAGCATCGCCTCGCGGACCTCCGGCGGGAAGCCGTCGCCCGGGCGGAACACGTTGACCGCGACGAGGCCGGTGAGCACGGAGAGCCCGGTGATCAGCAAGGTGAAGCCCAAGGTCTTGAGCGCCACGCGGCCGAGCTTCGCCGCGTCCCCCATCTCGGCCACGCCCAATATCAAGGAGCTGACCACGAGGGGCAGCACGGCCATCAGCAGCAGGCGCAGGAACAGCCGGCCGAGAGGCTCGGCGGCGTAGTCGAGGAAGAGGGTCAGGGCCTCGGGCGCCGTCGGGAAGAGGCCGTGCAAGGTCAGCCCGGCCGCGGCGCCCGCGGCGAAGCCGATCAAGATCTTCCGGTGGAGGGGCATCGCGCTATCCTACATAAACCGGCCCGCTCAAATCCGAAGCTCCCGGCCGCGCGGACCGTTCCGGATGCTATAATGTAACTTCGCGCATTTAAGACATGGACAAGAAAACCAAGCCGACGGCGGCGCAGGAGCTGAGCCGGACCAAGCGCGACCTCGCGGCCCTGCGCGAGCGCTACGTCAACCTCTATGACCTCGCCCCGGTCGGTCTCTTCACCCTTTCCGCGACGGGCCGCATCCTCGAGGCCAACCTCACCGTCGCCGCGATGCTCGGCGTGGAGAAAGACCTCCTCCTCAAGCGCCCGCTGGGCGCGTTCGTCGACCCCGAGGACCGGGGCGCCTTCCGGCGGACGTTCAGGAAGTTCCCGTCCAAGGAGGCTCCGCCTTATTTCGAGCTGCGCATGCGGCGCGCCGCCGCCCCCTTCTGGGCCCGCCTGGAGCGGACCTTGGGTCACGACTCCCGCGGGGCCCTGCTCTACCGCGTGGTGATGAGCGACGTCAGCGAGCGCGTGCGGACGCAGACCGACCTGCTCCGCCTGCGCGCCGCCGTCGACCAGGCCCACGACGGCCTCGCCATCGCCGACATGGAGGGCCGCCTCCGGTTCGTGAACCGGGCCTGGGGCAAGATGCACGGCTACGCCCCGGACGAGATGACCGGCCAGCCGATGGAGATCAGCCACACGCCGGAGCAGATGGAGCGGGACGTCCTCCCCTTCAACAAGAAGGTCCTCGGCGAAGGCTCCTGGGCGGGCGAGGTCGGCCACGTCCGCCGCGACGGGACCACCTTCACCTGCTGGATGTCCACCGTCCTCCTCCACGACGCCGAGGGCAAGGTCACCGGCCTCGTCGGCCTGGCCGACGACATCACCGAGCGCCGCAAGTCCGAGGAGGCCTTCGCGCGCATGCTGGCCGAGCGCGAAGCCATCCTCAAATCCATCCCCGACCTCTTCTACCGTCTCGACGCGGACATGAGGCTGCAGGACTGGAACCAGGTCTTCGAGCGCGTGTCGGGCTATTCCCCCCAGGAGCTCAAGGGGATGCACGCGCTCAAGCTCGCCGGGAGCGACGAGAAGATCGCCGCCGAGGGCCTCAAGACGGCCCTGGAGAAAGGCCTGAACTATCGCACCACGCGTCTCCTGACCAAGCGGGGCGAGGAGATCCCGATCTTCTGGAGCGCCGCGGCGCTCCGCGACAAGGACGGCGTCCTGCTGGGGCTCGTCGGCATCGGACGCGACCTGACGGTCAAGTAGACGGCGCGGCCGCCCGGCGCCTTTTTAAGTTAAAATACCGAAAGCTCCCACCTCACCGCGCCCGTGGTGAAATGGATATCACAGCAGCCTCCGAAGCTGCGGGTCCAGGTTCGATTCCTGGCGGGCGCACCACTTTCCTCCCTTCCCCCTGGCGAACGCGCCGGTCCGGGGCTATACTTCGGTCGTGCCCCTCTTCCGTCGAGCGATCCCTCTGGTGCTCGCCGCGGCGCTGGCCGTCCAGGCCCGCGCCGGCGTCGTGTCGTCTCCCGCCGGCGCCGTGTTCGCGCCCCCCGCGGGCGCGTGGGTCGGCCCTCTCTCGGTCGCGTTCACCGATCCCACCATCGCCGCTCTGCTCCCCTCGGGACTGAGCGCGCCGTCGCTGGAATCGCCCGAGGCCCTTCGCTCCGCCGCGCCTCTGGTGCAGTCGCTGGCGCAGGCCCTCTCGGTCACGCCCGAGGCCTTCGTCAAGATGACTCCCGCCGACCGCAAGGGCGCCGTCGAGCTCGCGACCGAGGACGCCAAGGAGGCGGTCCGTGCCAAGGCCTACGAGCTCGCCGAGCAGGCCCGCGCCCTCGCCAAGCCCGGCCGTACGATGGACAAGGAGACCCGCGCCGAGCTGTACGCCGCCGTCTCGCGCCTCATGGAGATGCGGGAGCACTACGGCCCCTGGCTCGACGAGGGCGGCAAGGCCGCGGTGGAGGACGGCTACTCCCTCGCCTCGGCCAAGGCCTGGGAAGTGCGCACCTTCCTCCTCCAGCGCGACGCCGGCGCCGTCGTCGACCGCCCGGCCCGCCCCGCCGCCCCCGCCGCCTCGGCCGCGCCCGCCAAGCCGAAGTACGTCCTCGATCCCTCGGGCACGGCGATGAAGCTGCGCGTCGACATGGAGAACAACAAGAACGGCTGGGGCCAGAGCGACCTCGACACGTTGTACGCCGGCTTCGGCTTCGTGCTGCGCCAGGGCGGCAAGCACCGCATGTACTACCACCCCGTCTTCCCCCAGCTCCACGAGACCGTCTCCCGCCAGAACGAGCTGCCTCCCGGCTACGCGCAGAGCGCCCTGAAGCTGCTGCGCGAGCTCGAGCGCCTGACCGCCGAGCAAGACAAGACCGAGGCCGCCGCTGCGAGCGGACCGCCCGCGACCCTGGATCTCTCCGACCTCGCCGTCCTCCTCTCCCAGCCCAAGGAGCGCGTCGTCAAGGCGGAGCCTGCCCCGGAGAAGCGCCGCTCCCGCGCCCCGCCCGCCGTCCCGGCGAGCGTCGCCGCCAAGACCGTCCCCGAGAAGAAAGCCGCCGACCGCCCCGCTCCCCCCGCGATCACCGCCCGCCTGGCGCCCTCCGCGCCCATCGCCGTGGCACCCAAGGCCGAGCCGCCCCCCGTCGAGGCCGCGCCCCAGAAGCCGGCCGGGCTCATCGAACGGTTCAAGATCGCCTGGAACCGCGTGCGGAACGGTTCGAATTGAAAAAATGATACGCTGTTCGCGCCGCTAGACCCGTGAATATCCTCCTCCGACTCCTCGCTCCCGCCCTGCTGCTCGGCGCCCTTCTTCTCATCGGCGAGCGCCCGACGAACCCGCCCGACGAGATCACCGCCGTCGAGCTGTCCGCCGCGTCGGAAGAGCAGGACCTCCGCTCCGCGCCGTGCCCCGGCTTCATCGCCGACGGCTGCGTCGTGGCGCTCCTCCCCGTCCGCCTCCCGGCCGCCGCCGCCGCGTGCCTCAAGGCCGACGCGCCGCCGCCCGAGCCGCGCTCCCACTCGCCTCCCCTCGCCGCCTAGACTCCCCCGCCAGGCGCGACCTGACGCGGCCCGCCGGGGCCCGCGTCCCGACTTAGAATCCGCACCATCCATAGATAAGGAGACACGCCATGAAGAAGCTGCTCATCGCCGTCGCCGTCCTGGGCCTCACCGCCCCGCTGTTCGCCGAGGAAGCCGCCCCCAAGACCGAGACCGCCGCTCCCGCGGCGGCCGTCGAGGCCGCCCCGGCCAAGGTCGAGAAGAAGGCCGCCAAGGCCGAGAAGAAGGCCGTGAAGAAGGCCCGCAAGGCCGCCAAGAAGGCCGCCAAGGCCGAGAAGAAGGCCGAGGAAGCCCCCAAGGCTCCCGCCGCCGAGGCCGCGCCCGCCGCGCACTAATCCGGCGGCCGTAAAACAGGGCCCGGCGCCGGCGACGGCGCGGGGCCTTCGTTTTGTCCTGGCGCGATCCCGGTTTTCGCGCTACAATTCGAGCAACGCTCATTACTCGGTAACGGCAACTGTTTCCGGAAACAGTTGAACGGAAGCACTCGCGGAGGCACCCACGCGACAGATGACCACGATGTTCCAACTGACGACTGACCGGCTGATCCTCACGGCGCACGCGTCGTCCGATGCCGAGAAGATGAATCGGTGGGAGAACGACGCGGAATTGCTCGATCTCAGCGACGATCAGCCCGACGATCGCGAATCGGAGAGCCTGGAGGCGACGCGCGCGAACATCGAACGCGCGATGCGCGCCCCCGCGGACGCGGGGATCATCCGCTACGCCATCCGAAAACGGGATAGCGGCGAGTTCATCGGCTACGGGATCATCGCCCACGTCGATCGCTACAACCGGCGGTGCCGGCTTTCGGTCGTGATCGGCGAGAAGCGGGAGTGGGGCAAGGGATTCGCGAGCGAGGCGCTGCGGGCGGCGATCGACTACAGCTTCACGACGCTCGGCATGAACCGGATAGGCGCCGAGATATACGCCGTCAACGAGAGATCCATCAGGCTGTTCGAGCGGCTTGGCTTCAAGCGGGAGGGCGCCGTCCGCGAGTCCGTCTTGAAGAACGGCGTGTTCGTGGACGAATACGTTTACGGCCTGCTGCGGCGGGAATGGGAGTAGAACGATCGTCGCTCGATCGGCCGGCGGCTCGATGAGGCGGGCGGCTTACTTCGCGGGGCGGGCGCCGACCGGGCGGCCGAGGTGCTTGAAGATGCCCGCGGCGGCGGCCTTGAGCTTGACCTCGTCGACGCCGACGTCGGAGCCGGCGGCCTTGAACGCGGAGACGAGGGCCTCGGTGGAGACGTTGCCCGACGCGCCGGGCGCGTAGGGGCAGCCCCCGGCGCCGCCGGCGGAGGCGTCGAATCCTGAGATCCCGAATGTTTTCCATGAGACGATCGCGTTGGCGACCGCGCGGCCGAAGGTGTTGTGGAAATGCAAGAACACGCTGTCTTTAGGGACCGCTTTGAGCAGGAGGAACAGCAGCTTGCGGACTTCATCCGGAGAGGCCTTGCCGATGGTGTCGCCGATGGAGAACTCCTGCACGCCGATGCCGGAGAGCATCTTGACGACCTCGACGACCTTCTCAGGGCGGACCTGGCCCTCGAACGGGCACCAGAAGGCGGTGGAGACGTAGCCGCGGACGGGGAGCTTGGCCTGGCGCGAGCGCAGGACGACGGGACGGAAGCGCTCGATGGACTCGGCGATCGATGCTCTGATGTTCTTCTGGTTGAAGGTCTCCGAGGCCGCGGTGAAGACCGCGACCTTGTCGACCTTGCAGGCCAAAGCCAGGTCGAGACCTTTCTCGTTCGGCACCAGCGCCGAGTAGATCACTCCCGGCTTGCGCTTGATGCGCGCGAACACGATCTCGGAGTCGGCCATCTGCGGGACGGACTTGGGGTTGACGAAGGCCCCCGCCTCGATCTCTTTGAGGCCGGTCTCCGACAACGCGTCCACGAAGGCGACCTTGGCCGCGACGGAGAGCGGGTTCTTCTCGTTCTGCAGGCCGTCGCGCGGGCCGACCTCGACGAGGCGGGGCGTCGGACGGGCCGGAGGCTTTACCGGGTCCATTCGGGAGCTCGCTTTTCGAGGAAGGCGGCCAGGCCTTCCTGGCCCTCGGCGGAGGAGCGCAGGCGGACCAAGGTATCGACGGTCATGCCGACCTGCTGGTGCAGGCCCAGGCGCTCGAGGCGCGGCAGGAGCGCCTTCGCGGCGCGGACGGCGTTCGGGCCGCACTTGAGAACGTTCGCGGCGATCGCGTCGGCCTTGGCGTAGAGCTCGGCGGCGGGCACGACCTCATGGGCGAGTCCCATGCGGACGGCTTCCTCGGCGCCGAACACCTCCGCGGTGAGGTAATAGCGGCGCGCGTTGACGGCGCCGATCTTCGGAAGGACCCAGGACGAGATGACGGCGGGCATGATGCCCAGGCGGCATTCGGAGAACGCCATCTTGGCGTCCTCGGCCAGCACGGCGATGTCGCAGGCCGCGAGGAGGCCGAGGCCGCCGCCGAAGACGTTGCCCTGGGCGGCGACGATGACGGGGACGGGGCACTCGTCGACGGACTGGAGCATGTCGGCCAGGAGGCGGGCGTCCTTCTTGCCTTCCTCGGGAGAGAGCTTGCCCGCTTCCTTCATCCAGTTGACGTCGGCGCCGGCGCAGAAGTCCTTGCCCCCGCCGGTCACGATCACGGCGCGGACGGAGGGGTTGAGCGCGATCTCCCGGAACACCAAGGTCAGCGAGCGCAAGGTCTCGGCGTTCATCGCGTTGCGCTGCTCGGGACGCGAGAGCGTCACCTTGGTGACGGGCCCGGCGTGGACCTTCAGGTGCTGGTATTCCATCGTCACATCCGGAAGACGGGCCGGTGCAGGCCGCCGATCGGGGCGTGGGCCGCGGCGGCCAGGGCCATCGCGAGGACCCGGCGCGTGTCGGCGGGCGCGATGATGCCGTCGTCCCACAGGCGCGCGGTGCCGAAGTAGGGATGGCCCTCGGTCTCGTACTGGGCGCGGATCGGCGCCTGGATCTTGGCCTCGTCCTCGGCGCTGAGCTCCTGCTTGGCGCGCTTGAGCTGGTCGCGCTTGATGATGGTCATGACGGTGGCGGCCTGGTCGGCGCCCATCACGGAGACGCGCGCGTTCGGCCAGGTGAACAGGAAGCGGGCGCCGTAGGCTCGTCCGCACATGGCGTAATTCCCCGCGCCGTTCGAAGACCCGACGATGACCGTTATTTTAGGGACGCGCGCCGTCGAAACGGCCTGCACGAGCTTGGCGCCGTGCTTGATGATGCCGGCCTGCTCGAAATCTTTCCCGACCATGAAGCCGGTGATGTTCTGGAGGAACAGGAGCGGGATCTTGCGCTGGTCGCACAGCTCGATGAAATGCGCGCCCTTGAGCGCCGCCTCGGAGAAGAGGACGCCGCGGTTGGCGAGTATGCCGACCGGGCGGCCGTGGATCTTGGCGAAGCCGGTGGTCATGGTCAAGCCGTAAAGGGACTTGAACTCGTGGAAGCGCGAGCCGTCCACGAGACGCGCGATCACTTCCTTCGGGTCGACCGGACGGCGGAGGTCGCGGTTGACGAGGCCGTACAGGTCGTCGGCGGGGTAGAGGGGCGCCTCGCCCTGGCCCAAGTCGAAGAGAGGAGCGTTGAGGCTGGCCACGATCGACCGGCAGATCTGCAAAGCGTGCTCGTCGTTGTCGGCCAGATGGTCGGTGACGCCCGAAGTGCGGCTGTGCATGTCGCCGCCGCCGAGCTCCTCGGCGGTGGACTCCTCCCCCGTCGCCGCCTTGACCAAGGGCGGGCCGCCGAGATAGATGGTGCCCTGGTTGCGGACGATGACGCACTCGTCGGCCATGGCGGGGACGTAGGCGCCGCCGGCGGTGCACATGCCCATGACGATCGCGATCTGAGGGATGCCCAGCGAAGACATCAAGGCCTGGTTATAAAAAATGCGGCCGAAGTGCTCCTTGTCCGGGAACACCTCCGCCTGCTTGGGCAGGAACACCCCGCCCGAGTCCACGAGGTAGACGCAGGGAAGGCGGTTCTCGAGAGCCACTTCCTGGGCGCGCAGGTGCTTCTTGATGGTCTCGGCGTAGTAGGTGCCGCCCTTGACGGTGGCGTCGTTGGCGACGATAACGCACAGGCGGCCGCTGATCACGCCCAGGCCGGAGATCATGCCGGCGCCGGGGACCTCGTCGTCGTAGAGGCCCATCGCCGCCAGGGCGGACAGCTCGAGGAAGAAGGTGCCGTGGTCGAGGAGGCGCTCGACGCGCTCGCGGGCGGTGAGCTTGCCGCGGGAGCGGTGCAGCTCGACCGACTTCGCCGAGCCCCCCGCCCGGGCCTTCTCGAGGCGCGCATGGAGGTCCTGGAGCAGGGCCTGATGGTGCTGGGCGTTGGCCAGGAACTCGGAGGAGTCTCGGGCCGCCAGGGACTCTATCGGAGGAACGTCGGAGTCGATCATCTGCGGATGATACCACATGCTCCTCTTGGTAAAAAATGGGTTAAGACTCGCGAAGTGACTGGCGTCACCGGCGCCCCGGGGCCATACTGAGGCATGTCCATCACGCCCGTGAACACCGAGACGCGCAAGGTCCACATCTACGAGATCCTCAACCGCACCCGCCTCGAAAGCCTCTTGGTGGTCACGACCGCGGAGTCCGCCGAGACGGCGGCCCGGCTGAGGCGCGAGCCTCCCCCGGAGACCGAAGGCTGGGCGCCGAGCGACGACGTCGCCGTGGAGATCCTGGCCCAGCACATGAACGAGTCCGCCGCCGAGCTGTTCCTGAAGATGCACCTCGAGCACATGCAGGAGCGGACCTGGAAGTTCCGCGTCTGGCGCGCTTGACCCGGAGACCTTAGCCTCTCCGGCGCCATCGACTCGGTCCAGGACCGAGCGGCCGCGTGTTTATCTCAAGATAATCATGGTCGCCTTCGCTCGAAGCCGGCGAAGGCCGCGCCGCCGAGCTCGCCAGGCAGGCCCACGACCGCCGCGAGCGACCGTTCAGCGGATGTCGGCCAGGCGCGCCCAGATGCGCATGCCGTTGGGGCCGAGGCCCCGCTCGCGGACCTCGGAGAAGCAGCGGCGCAGCAGGCGCGCGATGCCGGGCCCGCGCTCCTCGCCGCGGAAGGAGTCCACGCCGCGCGCGGCGCCGGTGTGGGCCAGGGCCCGGACCAGCTCGCTGCCCACGCCCTTGCGCTGGAAGTCGTCGCGCACGGCGACGTGGAGGTCGGCCTCGTTCTCCCCGTCGCGGGTGTGGTAGCGCGCGACGCCGACGAGGCGCCGGCGGCGGCCCTCGCACAGGAAGGCGCCGAGGGCCATCGAGGTGCGGAAGTCGATGGCGACGAGCTCCTGGAACTGGGTCTCGGAGAGCCGCGAGAGCGGGGTGCCGAAGCGCAGGGCGGTCGTCTCCTCGGACTGGGCGTAAAAGAGGTCCTTCAAGGCCTTCTCGTCGGCCGGGCTCAAGGGCCGCACGACCAGGTCGAGCTCGCCGACGCGGCGGCGCGACTGGAGCTCGATCGGATAGGCGCCGTCCGGCGGCGGCAGGACGTGGCCCGCGTCCATCAGGCCGAGCTTCGCGGCCTCTTGAGCCAACGCCGCGCGGAAGCGCGGGTGGGCGATCTGGATGAGCGCGACGGCGCGCTGGCGGATCGTCTTGGCCTTGAGGCTGGCGATGCCGTACTCGGTGACCACGTAGTCGATGTCGGCGCGCGAGGTGACCACGCCCGTGCCCGGGGACAACGCGCACGAGATCCGCGAGACCGCGCCCCCTTTCGCCGTCGATGGCAGGACGATGACGGACTTCCCGCCGCGCGAGGCGGCGGCGCCGCGCACGAAGTCCACCTGGCCGCCGACGCCGCTGTACAGGCGGCCGTTGAGCGAATCGGCGGCGACCTGGCCGGTGAGGTCCACGAGCAAGGCGGAGTTGATCGACACCATCCGCTGGTTCTGCGCGACGACGACGGGGTCGTTGACGTAGTCGCTGGGATGGAAGAGGAAGCGCGGGTTGTCCTCGACCGCGTCGTAGAGGCGGCGGCTGCCCATGCAGAAGGAGGCGACGACGGCACCGGCGTGGAGCGTCTTCTTCTTGCCGTTGACCGCGCCCGACTCGACGAGGTCCAGGACGCCGTCGGAGATCATCTCGGAGTGGACGCCGAGGTCCTTCTTGCCCGCGAGCGCGGCGAGCACGGCGTCGGGGATCGCGCCGATGCCGACCTGGATGGTCGAGCCGTCCTCCACGAGCTCGCGCACGTAGCGGCCGATCCACAGCGCCTCGGCCGTGGCCTCGCGGACCGGGAGCTCCAGGATGGGACCGTCGCCCAGCACGAACGCGTCGATGTCCGACAGGGGGACGGTCGAGGCTCCCTCGGTCCAGGGCATCTCCGGGTTGACGAGCGCGACGACGTAGGCGGCGGACTCGACCGCGGCCTTGACCACGTCGACCGAGACGCCGAGCGAGGCGACGCCCCCGCGCGGGGGCGCGATCTGGACGAGCGCCACGTCGAGCGGGAGATGGCCGGAGCGGAACAGGCCCGGGACCTCGTGGAGGAAGCAGGGCGTGTAGTCGGCGAGGCCCGCGCCCACGGCCTCGCGCGTGTTGGCGCCGATGAACAGGGCGTTGTGGCGGACGTGGCCCTTGAAGGAGGGCGCCGCGTACGGGGCCTTGGCGAGGGTCATCAGGTGCATGACCTCGACGTCGGCGAGAGCCATCGCGCGCGCCGACAGCGCCGAGACGAGCGCCTGCGGGACGGCGGCCCCGGAGCCGACGAGCACGCGCTGGCCGCTGCGCAGGGGCGCCAGAGCCTGAGCCGCGGTGATGGTTTTCATGTGGTTAGGGCGGTCGGTACGAGGTTCGATCAGCGGCGCTTCTCGGCGTGCAGCTCGTGACGGACGGCGTTGACGGTGCGGCGCGAGACGGAGATGCCCCGCTCCAGCTTCAGGCGCTCGGCGAGGGCGGCGTCGGTGACGGCGGCGTTCTCGGCGAGCCAGCCTCCGAGCAACTCGCGCAGGACGCAGCGCCGCCCGGGCACGAACGAGATCAGGGGCAGCTCGCGCTGCGAGGGCAGCTGCACGGAGCGCCGCGCGAACGCGCGGCTGACCGTGCTCGGAGCCAGGTCCAGACGCTTGGCCAGTTGGCGCAGGCTGATCGGACGGACGTCGACGGCCTGCTCGCTCTTGAGGAAATCGACCTGAAGGCGCGCGACCATCTCGAGCAGGCGGTACAAGGTGCTCTGGCGCAGGTTGAAGGTCTCCAGGCGCTTGAGCAGGCCGGGCAGGTGCTTGCGCTCGACCGGCGTGAGGCCGTCGTCCTTCCAGCGGTCGAGGAGGTCGTGGCGGACCTGATACAGTCCGCGCGCCCAGTACGGCGCGTAGAACTCGAAGGACGGCACCCCGCCGGACAGCGAGATCTGGGCCAGGCACGCGGACTGGCGCCCGGGCGACGCCGAGGGCGCCTCGACGGCGGTCTCGAACTCGGCGCGCGCGCCGAGCTCGACGACGAGCTCGTGGATGCTGCGCACCTCCTCGGGCTTCAGGCCGGTGCGGCGGCCGATCTCCTCGAGGGTCAGCGCGTCCTCGCCGTGGAGGAAGTAGCGCTCGAAATCCTTCTGCCCCATGCGCTTGATCGCGGCCAGCGCCGGGCCGCGGGTCTGCGCGAACTCCTCGACGCCGACGCGCTCGCCCGCGCCCGCCGCGGTGCGCTCGTCGATCTCGTAGAACGAGCCGGACAGCCTCCCCCCCGGCCAGCGCTGGCGGCGGAAGGCTCCGGGGATGCGGCCGTCCCCGAAGTATAACTTTTGGAACAGGGGGTCCTTCTCGAGCTTGACGATCTCCTGAGCGAACTCGCGCTCGGGCATCTCGATCCAATCGGCCATGCGCATGCGGCCCATGACGGTGAGCCGCTGACTTGCCGCTAATGACAGCTTCTGGGATTGCTTCATCATTTTATTTTGGCCATTTTGTTCCTACCGGCATTGTAGCAATACTCCTGCCAAAGCGCCTGGGCTCGAAATTTGCTACATAATGGAACACGTGCCAAAATCAGACATCGACCTGAAAGACCTTCTTTTGATGGGTTTTCGGCGCTCGAACGACGTGATGTTCTACAGCGACCCGAACGGCATCATCTTGAACGTCAACGACGCCTTCACCGCCCATTACGGCTATACCCGCGAGGAGGTCATCGGCAAGACCCCCGCGATCCTGCGTTCCCGGCACTCGACCGACGAGCTTTACAAAAGGATGTGGCGCAGCATCCTCGACCCCAGGAAGGGCTACTGGCGCGGCGAGCTCATCAACAAGGCCAAGGACGGGCGCGAGGTGCCGCTGATCCTGACCATCACCGCGGTGCGCAACGAGGCGGGCGCGATCCTCGGCTACATCTCCAACGGCGTCGACCTCAGCGAGCAGAAGCAGATGCAGGAGCGCCTGGCCCACTCCGAGGCGCTGGCCACCATCGGCGAGATGGCGGCCGTCGTCGCCCACGAGATCCGCAACCCGCTCGGCTCCATCGTGATCGCCGCGCAGCAGCTGATGGACGAGGGCCTGACGCGAGAGGACAAGGACACCGTGACCCGCGTCCTGCGCACCGAGAGCAAGCGCCTCAACGAGGCGCTCAGCAACTTCCTGTCCTACGCGCGCCCGCGCCCGATGAACTCCGGCCAGAACGACCTCAACGCGCTGCTGACCGACGTCGCGCAGATGGCCTTCGTCAACAAGGACCTCGTGGGCGACGCGCGCCTCGCGCTGGCCGTCAACCACGACCTGAAGCCCTTCCCCTTCGACGCCGACCAGATCCGCCAGGTGGTCTGGAACATCCTGCTCAACGCGATCCAGGTGCTGGGCGGCAAGGGGACGGTGACGGTGCGCACCGGCAAGGGCGACGACCTGGCCTGGTTCGCGATCACCGACACCGGCTCGGGCATCCCCGAGTCGCTGCGCGCCGACCTGTTCAAGCCCTTCCGCACCTCCAAGCAGCAGGGCACGGGCCTGGGCCTCGCCATCGCCGAGAGCATCGTCAAGGCGCACGGCGGCCGCATCGACGTCGAGACCCGGCTCGGCCACGGGACCACCTTCACCGTCACTTTGCCGCGAATCGAGGACTGACAACGAACATGAACGACAAGACACGCATCCTTCTCGTCGAAGACAACCTCTCGCTCGGCGCGATGCTGGGCATGGAGCTCAAGCGCCGCGGCCACGCCGTCGACGTCGCCAAGAGCGGCGCCGAGGCCATGTCCAAGCTCGGAGCGTCCGAGTACGACGCCGTCGTCACCGACCTCAAGCTCGGCGACCTCGACGGCCTCGAGGTGCTCAAGGCGGCCAAGGAGAAGCACCCCCGCGTCGAGGTCCTCGTGATGACCGGGCACGGCTCGATCGACACGGCCGTCGCCGCGATGCGCGCCGGGGCCTTCGACTACCTGACCAAGCCCGTCGAGCCCGAGGAGCTCAACCTCGTGCTCGACAAGGCCCTCGAGCACAGCCGGCTCGTCCACGAGGTCGAGCGGCTGCGCGAGGAGGTCAAGGACAAGTACAGCTTCGACGGGATCGTCTTCTCCGGGCCGCCGATGCGCAAGGTCCTCGACCTCGTCTCGAAGGTCGCCGCCACCGAGGCCACGGTCCTGATCATGGGCGAGTCCGGCACCGGCAAGGAGCTCATCGCGCGCGCGCTCCACGAGAAGAGCCCCCGGCGCAACGGCGCCTTCGTCGCGATCAACTGCGGCGCCCTGCCCGAGGGCCTGCTCGAGAGCGAGCTGTTCGGCCACGTGCGCGGCGCCTTCACCGGCGCCGAGCGCAACAAGCGCGGCCTCTTCGAGGAGGCCAACGGCGGGACCTTGTTCCTCGACGAGATCAGCGAGACGACGCCGGGCCTGCAGGTCAAGCTCCTCCGGGCTCTGCAGGAAGGCGAAATACGCCGCGTCGGCGACAACCACCCCTTCAAGGTCTCCGGGCGCCTGCTGGCCGCGACCAACAAGGACCTCACCAAGCTCGTCGCCGAGGGCAAGTTCCGCGAGGACCTCTACTACCGTCTCAAGGTATTCCCCATCGAGCTGCCCGCGCTGCGCGAGCGCCCCGAGGACATCCTTCCGTTGGCTGAACATTTTCTAAGAAAGGCCAAGAAGAAGCTCGGCGGCGCCGCGGTGAAGTTCTCCCCCGCGGCGGCCGACGCGCTGCGCCGCTACCGCTGGCCCGGCAACGTGCGCGAGCTCGAGCACGTCGTCGAGCGCGTGCTCATCATGGCCTCCGGGGCGTCCATCGCGCCCGGCGACCTGCCGCCGGAGATGCTGCCGAGCGCGGAGGCCGCCAAGAACGACCCGCGCGAGACCCTCGACGACGCCGAGAAGCGGCATATCCTGCAGGCCATCGAGGACTGCGGCGGCAACCAGGTCGCGGCGGCCAAGCGCCTGGGCGTGGCCCGCAACACGCTCTGGCGCAAGCTCAAGGCGTACGGGATCCCGGCGAAGAAGAAGTAGCTCGACGGACGGGTGGCCGTTTCATTGCAGATACGGTACCGATGAACAACCGTCCGGCCGTCCTGATCGTCGACGACGACGCCTCCCTGCGGGCGATGCTGAGCCTGTCGCTGAAGCGGGCGGGCTATCCGACGTTGTCGGCGGGCAGCGGGGCCGAGGCGCTCGAGCTCCTCGCGACGCGGCCCATCGACTGCATGGTCACCGACGGGCGCATGGACCCGATGGACGGCTTCGAGCTGTCGCGCCAGGCCAAGGCCCTGCGGCCGGACCTGCGCATAGCGATGGTCAGCGCGGTGTTCCACGAGGAGGACGCCGGCACCTCGCCGATCGACTGCATGTTCGAGAAGCCCCTCGCCGTGAGCTCGCTCGTCGCCTGGCTCCAGGGCCACTGAGCGCGCGCCTCAGCGCGAGGGGATAGCCAGCACCGGGATGCGCGAATGCCGAAGCACGCGCTCCACGGTGGCCCCCAGGACGATGTCGCCGAGAAGCGACGTGCGGCGCGCGACGAGGACGAGCAGGTCCCGGCCGCGCTCGGCCCGCAGTATCTCCTTGACCGGATGCCCGACCCGGACCTCGAGCTCGGGGCGCACGGCCAGGGCCATCGCCGGCGGCAGCTTCCGGGCCTGCGCGCTGACGCGCCGCGCCGCGTAGGACGCCTTGTCGGTCTCCTCGACGACCTCGAGCATCGTCAGCCGCGCCTTGTAGGCCCGGGCGAGGACCGCCGCGGCCAGGAGCCCCCGGCGGGCGTAGGGCGCGCCGTGGACCGGGGCCAGGACGCTCCTCGGCTCGCGCCAGGCGCGCGGCACGACGAGCACCGGGCAGGGTGCTTGGTGGACCACGGCCTCGGCGACCGAGCCCCGCACCCAGCGCACGATCCCCGGGCGGTGATGCGTGCCCAGGACGAGAAGGTCGACGCGGCGGTCGCCGGCCAGGCGGCGCAGGGCGGACACCGGATCGCCCTTGACGGCGTGCACGCGCGCCCCCGGGCCGAGCCGCGCGCGCAGGCTCTTCAGGCCGTCGAGGCGCTGGCCCGGGACGACGCACCAGACGGCCTCGAGGCCGGCGCCGAAGCGCGCGGCGATCTCCCGGGCGGCCTCCCAGGCGTGGAGCGAGACCGCGTCGGGTTCGACGGCGGCGAGTATGCGTCGCGGCGGGAATCGCAGCATGAGGCCTCCGGGCGTCGTCCTTGATCCAGCAACGGAACGGCCTGTCCGGCGCGTGGTCGGTCCGTTGCTCCCCGACGGCCATGAACAGGCTCGCGCTGGCGGCGCTCGCGGCGGCCCTCGGCTTCCTCGCCGGGTGCTCGCTGTTCCGCTGGTCGGGCTACCAGGACCCCGCGGCGGCCCCGGCCGGACGGTTCTCGGCCGTGGAGTTCGAGCTGTCGACGGCGCCCGTCGCGGCCCGGGAGGCCGCGCTGCCTCCGGCGGAGGAACTCCCCCGGACGCTCTACTACGCCGATCTCGGCCCGGATTCGATCGACGTCTCCGCCTACCCGGCCCAGCAGAGGTACAACTACGGCTTCTTCCGCCTGCAATGCGCGCGCTGCCACACCTTGGCTCGGGCGGTGAACTCCCCCGTGCAGAGCCGGGCCTACTGGCATTTCCACATGATCCGCATGAGCCTGCACTCCCGGCTGCAGAGCGAAGGGCCGATCCCGGCGGACCAGATGAAGGCCATGCTCGATTTCCTCGAGTACGACGCCCGCGTGCGCAAGGTGGACGACAAGAAGCGCTTCGACGAGCGGACCGAGGAGCTCAAGCGCCGCTTCGTGCCCACGCTCGAGAGGCTGCTCGAGCACATGCAGAAGTCGCGTCAGCCGCGCCTGATGCCGGGCGCCTCCGGGGAGGCGCCATGAGGCCCCGTCTCATCCCGCTCGCGCTGGTCCTGCTCGCCGCGGGCTGCGCGGCCTGGCGGATATGGGGCGAGATTCCCGTGCCGGCCGGCCCGGCCGCCCCGTCCGGCGCCGCGGACGTCCCGGAGGCGCCGGCCGATAGGCGCAGGGCCGCCCTGTTCTACAGCGACCTGGGGCCGGACAGCGTGGACGTCTCGTCGTACCCTCCGGAGCGCCGGCGCGACTACGAGGCCTACGCGAGACTCTGCTCGCGGTGCCACACGCTCGCGCGCTCGATCAACGCGCCGTACGCGGAGCGCGCCTGGTGGGAGTTCTACCTCGCGAGCATGCGCATGCGGGCGCATTTCCACGGAGAGCCGCTCTCCAAGGACGACACCCGCGCCGTGCTCGACTTCCTGGAGTACGACTCGCGGGAACGCAAGCTCGCGCAGGCCCCGCGCTTCGAGGCGCTCAAGAAGGAACTCGAGCGCCGCTTCGAGACCGCGCTCGACGAGCGCATGGAGCGGCTGCAGAAGAACGCGCTGCCCCACCGCCCGCGCTGAGGCCGCTCAGCGCCCGTGGCCGCGGAAAAACAGGAAGGCGGCGGCGATCGCGAACATGTAGAAGATCGACATAGGTCCCTCCTTCATGGCCAGGTAGATCCGGCTCTTCTCCCGCTTGTCCTTGAGCCAACGATCGTCCGCTCCCGCGTCTCCTTGCCCGTCCACGGTGTCCTCCGCCAGTCACCTGCCTAAGGCGCAACGGAAGAGCCAGGGCGGCTCAGCGCAGCGCGCCGACGCGCAAGGTCTCCAGCAGGGCCCGCGCCTCCTCGCCGTGGGGCCGGCCGACGCCCTTGGTGAGGAAGGCCCGCGTGGCCTCCTTGCCGCACCAGTCGGTCAGCGCGCGGCGCGGGGCGGGATGCGCGGGAACGTACGCGGTCACGTCGTAGACGCCGCCCTCGACGGCCAGCCAGCAATCCTCGGCGGCGGCGTGGCGGGCCAGCTCCGCGGCGGAGACGCGTCTCTCCGCCGCGGCCGCCGGCCGGTCGGGCGGGGCCAGGCGCCCGAGGAGACCTATCGTCGCCGCGCTCGAGAGGAAGGAGATGAACGCCGCGAGGATGAAGCGCTTCATAGCCAGTTGAAATCCTCGGAGCGCACGCGCGCGGAGGGAACGCCCGCGCGGCGCAGCTCCTCCCGCGCGGCGGCGATCAGCGCCGGCGGGCCGCAGACGAAGATCTCGCGCCCGGCGAAATCCGGGCAGCGCGACCGGAGGAAGGCCGCCGTCAGCGGCCCTTCCCGCGCGAAGTGATGCATCCACAGGCGGAAGCCGGGGACCTTCGCCGCGACGCCCTCGAGCTCCGCCCGGAAATGCGCCCGGGTCTCGTCCTGGACGCAGTAGACGAGATGGACGTCCGCGGGCCGCGCCGGGCTCAGCTCGCGGACGCGCGAGAGGAACGGCGTCAGGCCGATGCCTCCCGCGATCCAGAGCTCGGGCGCGTCGCCGCCGTCGCGAGGGAAGAACTCCCCGAACGGGCCCTCGACGAGCGCCTTGCTCCCGACGGCGACGCTCTGCAGCGCGCGCGACGCGTCGCCCAGGTCCTTGATCACCACGCGCAGCGCCGGCTCGTCCGGCGCCGACGACAGCGTGTACGGATGCTCCTCGCCCCGCCCCGCGGCGAGGCCGGGGTCCAGAGGAGTCAGGTATATGAACTGGCCCGCGCGGCGCTCGAGCAGGCGGCCGTCCGGCCTCAACGTCAACTCGACGATCCCGCGCCCGGCCGCCGCCGCCCCGGCGACCGTATAGGCCTTCCGGGCGAAGCGGCGCGCCGCGAAGGCGCGCCAGCCGAAGGCGAGCAGCGCCGCGGCCCCGTAGCCTCCCCACCACGCCCAGGCCGCGCGGCCCGAGAGGAGCGCTCCCGAGGAGAGGGCGTGCGCCAGGCCCAGCAGCAGCGCCGCGCCGGACAGCGCGTGCAGGGCCTTCCAGCGCTGATGCTCCGGCGCGCCGAAGAAGGCGAAGGTGGGCGCCAGGAACGCCGACATGACGGCCAGCGCCAGCCAGCCGGCCCAGACGCCCCACGCGGAAGGCCCGGGGAACAGGACGGCGGACGCGGCCCGGACGGAGAACCGCGCGGCCGCGAACGAGAGCAGGAGCGGATGCGCCATGAGCAGGAGGAACGCCGCCGCCCCGAGGAGATGATGTATCCGCCACAGCCGGGTCAGACCGCCGAACCAGTGGTCGAGGCCGGGGATCCTGACGCTGGTCATCGCCGCGAGAAGGAGCAAAGAGAGGCCGAGCACGGCCGCCGCCCGGCCCAGGAGGAGGAGCGCCGGCCCGCCTTCGCCGAGCCCGCACGCCCAGGCCAGCGGCGCCGCGGCCAGGAGGGCCAGGACCGCGTCCCCGATCATCCGGCGAGGAGGAAGGCTCATGCTCCCCCGATGACCGCATCCTTGCGTCCGCGCTCGGCGAAAAGCCCTTTCGCCAGGACGAGCGCGCGCC